>DASTPO010000386.1:0-4183 GCA_035762225.1 Candidatus Angelobacter sp. | reverse complement strand
ATGTCATAGGAGCGTTCCAGGTCAGTCATGGCCTGGCGAAGCTGCTCGGTGCGGGCGGCGACCAAAGACTCAAGATTGGACTGGTAGGCGCGGTTTTCCAGCTTCAGCCGGCGATGTTCCAGGGCACGGCGCACCATGGCCAGAAGCTGCTCCCGCTCGAACGGCTTAAGCAAATAATCGTAGGCCCCATTGCGGAT
Source organism: Candidatus Angelobacter sp. (assembly GCA_035762225.1). Classification (GTDB taxonomy): domain Bacteria; phylum Acidobacteriota; class Terriglobia; order Terriglobales; family Acidobacteriaceae; genus Angelobacter. The sequence goes on along the minus strand of DASTPO010000386.1, from coordinate 3,986 downwards.
GGCCGCGAGTGCGACGGAAATATCATGCACTGCCGTCACCATGATGACCGGCATGTCAGGATATTTTTCCTTGGAGCGCTCCAGGAGGGCGATTCCATCCAACTCCGCCATCATCAGATCAGAGAGCATGAGCTCAAACTCGCCGGTGGAGTTAAGAATAGCCAACGCTTCCATGCCGGAAGCGGCTTGACGGGTCTTGTAGCCTGCGGCATTCAGCATGGACGAGATGATTTCTCGGATCGGTTCTTCGTCGTCCACAACCAGGATTCGCTCTGTCGCCATTAGGAAATTGTACCTTTGGGGGGAGCTTTAATTTAACCCAGAGTGTCGGGAAATACAATGCGCCGACACACAAAAAACGCATCAAAACCGCGAATTTCGTGATATACAGGAACTCCCGCTCAATAAAAAGTAAATCTATGAATTATTAGACATGGATCTTACCCTTCAATCGGCATTTTTAGCGGAGATGTCAACGCTGCTGATCCTCCTTGCCGGAGCGGTACTTTTGTACAGCAGCTTCCGCGAGCGGTACCAGGTTCCCTGGATCGCCGGATGGACACTTTTTACCCTGTCCAAGGTTTTCCTGACCTTCGCCATCGGACACCCGACGGAACGGATCTGGGGCGCGCTATGTTATGCCTCATTTGTCGCCGCTGTTGGCCTCTTCGCCGCCTCCATTTTCCTCTACACTTCGCAAAAAAAGCTCCTCTGGCCCTCTCTTCTGGTGTTGACCGCAGCATTGCCTCCCGGGCTGTTTTATCTGGAGTCTCGCTCATATCCGTGGCTGCTCTCCTTGGGGCTGGCCCTGTGTTGGATCGTAAGAATCGTCGCCTCGGTGCAATTGATCCGCTTCGCCTGGGGACGGCGCACCGTGGGGCGATGGCTGTTGGCGCTGACCATCCTGCTCCTGCATTTTGACCTAGCGGAAACCGTACATACGGTCGTGGGCTATGACATCCTGGTGGACCTGCTGCTCGGCATCGGCATGATGACGATCGTTCTGGAAGACTCCAGGTTGCAGATTCAGAGACTGGATGCGCTCAATAACATTACCCACCAGATCTCAGATTCCCGCGATTTCCAGTCAACGGTGGCGATCATTCTGGAAGAGCTAAAACAAATTACCCGGGCCAAAGCGGCATGGTTCCGGCTGCTTCAGGGTGACAAGCTGGTGCTGGCGGCCCAGTGCGGCCTGTCGGACGTGTTCGTGCAGAAGCTTTCCACTGTCGAAACCGCCAGCAGTGTGAGCGGTTTTGCGCTTCGCGAAGGCGAGGTGTACGTGCTGAAGGCGGCGGAGTCCAGCCCTGGCTTCCGCGACATGATTGCAGCAGAGAAGATGCACCATCTGCTGCTGGTGCCGGTTGAAGGCAAGAGCGCCAGCCTGGGCATGTTCATCCTCGGCATGCAGCATTTCCGCGCGTATACAGGACGAGAAAAGATGTTCTTGAAGGCGGCGGCCAGGCAGATCGGGCTGGCCGCGGAAAACCGCACGCTGTTGCAGCAAGTGGTCCAGTCACGCAATGAGTGGGCGAGCACCTTTGAATCCATTTCGGATTTCATTCTGGTCCACGATCTCGATTATCGCGTCCTGCGCGCGAACGGAGCATTGCTGTCTCGTCTGGGACGATCACGCGATGAGGTGCTGCAACGCTTGTGCGAAGAAGTACTGCCGGGCGCTGGCGTCAACTGGCGGGGCTGCCCGTATTGCGCCCACGCGGACTGTGCGGGAGAGGAGGACCCGTGCTTCGGCGGCTACTCGGTGGTGTCGACTTCCGCTTACACCGTGGACGAGCATTCCCGCGGCGGCACCGTCCACGTGATCAAAGACATTACTGAAGCAAAAGCGGCTGAGGAGCGCTTTACCTCGCTGTTCAACCACATGCACGAAGGCGTATTCGTTTCCAGTCCGGAAGGCAAGATCCAGGATTGCAATGAAGCGTTTGTGCGCATGCTGGGTTATTCCAGCAAGGAAGAGATACTGAAGCTGGACGTAGGTCAGACGCTGTACGTGGACATGGAAGACCGCAGAAAATTCCTCCGGGAAATCTCGCGCGAAGGCTATGTAAGAAATTTTGAAATCGTGCTGCGCTGCAAAGATGGCCGGAAAATCAACGTAATCGAGAGCAGCTTTGCCACGCGCGCCCCCAACGGCGGCATTGAACGGTACCAGGGTGTGCTGCTCGATGTTACCGAGATGAAGCGGGCTGAAGATGAAATTCGCAGACGCAATCGCGAATTGTACGTGCTGAATAATATCGCGGTCACCTTCAACCAGTCTTTTGATCTGGATGAAATTCTTCAGCTCATCATGTTGCAGATGGTGGAACTCTTCTCCACCGACACGGCCGCTGTGTACTTGTTTGATGAAGACACCAACACGCTGGCCAAGAAATCATCGTATGGCCACCACAGCCCGTGGGCGGCTGAAAGCGCCTCGGTCGAGCTGCCCGCGGAATTCATTGCCCACGTGAAGCAGAACCATGCGGAAATCATCGATCAGGATGATCTTCCCCGGCTGCCGGAGGTCCTGCAACGCGCGGTGGAACTCGAAGGGCTCAGCTCATGGCTCTGGGTGGTGTTGTGGAGAAAGGAAAAGATCCTGGGAGTGCTGGCGACCAGCAGCCGCGCCAAGCGCGACTTTACCCGCTCCGAGGAAGGCGTCATGATCGCCGTGGGCCGCCAGCTCGCGACGACGATCGAAAAGGTCCAGCTCTATAACGAAACCAGGAAAGCTTATGAGGACCTGCGTCGCACTCAGGAACAACTGCTGCAAAGCGAAAAGATGTCGGCTGTTGGCCAGCTGATTTCAGGGGTCGCACACGAGCTCAACAATCCGTTGACCGCGATCCTGGGCTACACCCAGCTGCTGGAAAGCGAAAAGCTGGAGCCGCGAGTCGAAGAGTTCATCGTAAAGCTGCGGAAGCAGGCGCAGCGCACGCAGAGAATCGTGCAAAACCTGCTTTCCTTCGCGCGTCAGCACAAGCCCAAACGGGTGCATGTGGACCTGCGTACGGTGCTGGAAGACACGATTGCCTTGCGCGATTATGACTTGAAGGTCAACAACATCGCCGTAGAACGCGATTTTGAGTCGGTATTGCCCTTCGTAGTCGCCGATCCGCACCAGCTGGAGCAGGTATATCTGAACATTATCAATAATGCAGCCGACGCAATGCTGGAAGGCGGCCGGGGAGGCCGGTTGCGTATCAACATCGCCACTGAGAATGGACACGTGGTGACCTCGTTCCACGATTCTGGTCCGGGCATTTTTGAACCCAAGCACGTGTTTGATCCGTTCTACACCACGAAAGGCGTCGGCAAGGGCACGGGTCTCGGCCTGAGCATCTGTTATGGCATCGTGAAAGAACACGGTGGAGAGATTTCTGCGCAGAACCATCCAACCGGTGGGGCTCTGTTGCAGGTCCGCTTGCCCGCGGCGGTGGGGGAAAAGCCGGTGACGGAGCGGGACCGCATTGTCGCACGCAGAGAATCACGCCTGGAAGGCTCGGTGCTGCTGGTGGACGATGAGGAGGCCGTGCTTGACTTCGAGCGCGAGGTGCTGCTGGCGGCCGGCCTGAAGGTTTCCACGGCCGCATCCGGCGCCGATGCCATCGAGTATCTCAAAGATCACGATTGCGACGTGGTTTTCCTGGACAGCAAGATTCCCGGAACACTTTCCAGCGAGGAAGCCTTCCGCTGGATCGAGCAAAACCGCACTGAACTAGTTCCCAGGACCGTGCTCGTGCTCTCCAACGTGTCTGATCCCAGCGTGCGGATCTTTGTGGATGCCACAAAAATACTTTGTCTGGTAAAGCCGTTTGAAGTCGCCGACCTGCTGGCGATCGTGCGACGCGTTCTTAAAAGAGCACGAGCGGCACAATCCCGTTAAGTCATCAAGCCGTTTGCTGATGAATTGAGAAACCCTATAAAGATCGCGCCCGGGTCCCGCTCATCAGAAATCTCGTCACGCCGGGAATCCCCGCAAG
>DASTPO010000385.1:0-27138 GCA_035762225.1 Candidatus Angelobacter sp. | reverse complement strand
GGGCATTTTGCCTTTGCCTTTTTTAGTGGACTCAATCCATGACGCATCAGAATTCTTTGCGACCGCCGGATCGCTGAAGGACTTGACTTCAAGTTTCTTTCCCACCGGGGTGTCGCCGCTTCCGTCGGCGGCATGGCAGGAAGCGCACTTCGCTTTGTACAACGCAGCCGCATCCTGGGCTGCCGCTGAGGACGTCAGCCCTGCAGCCAGAGCCAGGACGCCAATTGAAACCATCAATCTATTATTGCGTTTTTTCATGTTGCCTCTTTCCCGGGCAGAACGCTCGGTTTCACACACTGAACCCTCATTCCGTCAGAGAAAATTCTTCCCGATGGATGCTCAAGGTTGAGTGGGGAATCCAACCTCACATGCTCCCAAAGTGCCCGGGAAGCTGCTGTGATATAGATCACACACAGAGGGCCAATACCGGGCCGTGGGGACAGCGCAAAGACTGGGCCCCGCGCAGATCTCCTGCCCTGGTCGCCCGCCTTCGACCATGAGCTGTGTGACCAACATCACATCTCCCGTGCCCAGCAGCATCTACGATAGGTCTTCGGCTGGAGAAGCATAACGAAGCCAACGAGGAGAGACCGCGATGAATACAGGCTTTGATCTAAATCAGAATCCTCTTATTGTGATTTGGGAGACCACCCAGGCATGCGACCTTTCCTGCTGCCACTGCCGCGCATGCGCCCAGCCGAAACGGCATCCACTGGAACTGAGCACGCTGGAAGCGGAGAAGCTGATCCGCGACGTGGCGGAATTGCGGCCACCGATCTTCATCCTTACCGGCGGCGATCCGCTCAAGCGCCATGACATTTTCTACCTGGTGCGGCGGAGTGTGGCCCAGGGCCTGCACCCGGCCATGACTCCCAGCGCCACTCCGCTGCTGACGCGCGAATCGATCGCCGAATTGAAGCGCGCCGGCCTCTCGCGCATGGCGGTGAGCCTTGACGGCTCGAACCCGGAGTTGCATGACGCTTTTCGCGGCGTGCCCGGATCCTACGCGCGCACTCTCGAAGCCATCCATTGGGCCAACGAATTTGGCCTGCCGATCCAGGTGAACACCAGCATCTCGCGCCGCAACGTTCATGACCTGCAAAATATGGCGGCCTTGTTGAAACAATTCAAACTGGTGCTGTGGAGCGCTTTCTTTCTGGTGCCCACAGGCCGCGCGCAAATGGACGACCTGCTTTCGGCCAACGAAGTGGAAGAGACCTTCGGCCTTCTATATCGTTTTTCCAAGGAACTTCCATTCAAGGTCAAGACGACCGAGGCGCAGCATTACCGCAGATTTGTGATCCAGCAGAGGCTGATACAGAGAGGCCTGGGAGCGGTTGAGATGGGCAGCCACGCATGGGAAAAAAACGTGCCCGGCCTGCTTCCCATCAATGACGGCAAAGGGTTCGTTTTCATCTCTCACACCGGCGAGGTCTGCCCGAGCGGATTTCTTCCGGTCTCTGCCGGCAACGTCCGCTTGCAGAGCCTGACCGAAATCTATCGCGAGTCTCCGGTTTTAAGGGCGCTGCGGGACACCTCCAAACTCCAGGGCAAATGCGGGGCTTGTGAGTTCAAGGAAATCTGCGGCGGTTCACGGGCACGCGCCTACGCGATCACGGGCAACATGTTTGCTCCCGACCCCAGCTGCAACTACATCCCAGCGCGCGCAAGTGCTCCGGCAGAACCGCGCTAAGCGCGACGTCGACATCGCGATTGCTTAACTCCATCGGGCTAAGGCGGAGTTGTGTTGCGCGCAATTGCCGCTCTGGCGTCTGCATCTCTAACAGCCAGAGTCTCTCTCCTGCTGCTCTCCTATTATTGCGCCCCAGCCCCATCACGAGGCAAACCACGCCAACATACCGCTATCTAAATCGGTAGCGCTGCTTCCACTTACTTAAAGGGCCGGAGCCGACGGCAGGCCGGAAGTATTAGGAGGACACAAATGAGAAAGGTATACCTGATCACAGCAATCCTGCTGCTATCAACAGTGTGGGCGGTGGCACAGACCACCCCGAGTTCGCCGAGCACAACACAGCCAGCAGCACCTGGCGCCAGCTCGCAATCGACTTCACCTTCTTCACCCAGCCAAGCCACGACTCCTGACTCAACTTCAACCACGCAGACCACGACGACGCAAACCACGACCTCAACCGATAGTGCGTCTTCCATTGAAGGATGCCTGAGCGGATCAGCCGGCAGCTGGACCCTGACTGACACCACCGGGAAGACCTGGCAACTGGCGGGAGATACGTCAAAGTTAAGCGATCACGTTGGCCATCAGGTACGGATCACCGGATCTGACACGAGCGCGGCGGGCGGAAGTTCCAGCGGCTCATCCACTCCCAGCAGCGGAACTTCGGGCTCAAGTGGATCGTCAGGCTCGCAGAACACCTTTACCGTACAACGGGTAAAGATGATTTCCAGCAGCTGTTCCAACACCAGCAAATAGCTTGCTTTTGCAGTCTAAAAACCCCCGCAGGTTGCGGGGGTTTTTATTTGCGGTGAGAAACCTAAGAGTTGACGTGCAAACGACCGTCGCGCAGGACCGTGCATTTTCGATCGCGCCACACCACGGTATCGCCGACGAATCCGCTGAGCCAGACCAGGAAGCCAAGCACATCCTGCAGCGGCAGCAGCCACCATTGCCGCTGGGTAACGGGATCATGCAGCACAAAGCGGGCGGTCGCGAGCGCGGCGGCGAAGCGTAATGCCAGCGTCACAAGAACCATGGGCCACGCCGCATGATTGGCCATCCAGAGCAGCAGTGCCCATGCCAGCGGGTATGTAAAGATCTGTCCCCAATAACCGGCAGGGCGGGAACGGCGGGTGCTGCGCGCCCAGCGCGAACGATGGCCAAGATTGGTCAACATCTCCTGGCTGCCGATGCGGTGTTCGATCACACACGAGGAGAGCAGTACTCCATGGCCGAGTTCGGCAGCGCGCTGGCCGATCACAAAATCCTCCGCCAAGAACTCCTGCAGGTAGCTGAAGCCGCCCATGTGATCGAGGACGCTGCGGCGCACGGCCACGGTGCAGCCCAGGGCAAAGCGCATCCCTTCCAGCATGCGCGCCACCAGCACGCCGCCCAGAAGCTCGGTATTCATGCCGATGGCTTCCATGCGTGACCACACGCTCCGTCCCGGGACCGCGCGATACGGGCAGGTAATCAGCCCGACCTGCTCCTGCTGAAATTCCTGCGCCAGGTGAGCGAGAAGGCACGGCTGTACGCGGACGTCGCTGTCACTCATTACCAGCAGTTCATGAGCGGCCTCGCGGACCAGTTGATTCAGGCTGAAAGCCTTGCCGTTGGGGATGGGAGACTCGCCCGTGGTAATGAGCCGGGCGTTTACCCGACCGGCATATTCGCGGATGACTTTGGCGGCCACTGGAGCGGCCGGATCGTCGTCGCGGTGAACCCCGAGCAGCAATTCAAAGTTGGGATAATCCTGGTTGAAGAAGCTGCGAAGATTGTCTTCCAGCCCTTCATCGTAGCCGCAGAGCGGCTTCAGAACACTGATGGGAGGCATGTTTCCCGGCGCAGGCAGGCGCGCGGAAAGGAATCGCCTGGTGGCCACGACAACCAGCACACAATAAGCAAGCGAACCGGCGAGCAATACTGCTAATACTGTAGTCAGAATCACCATAGTGCGGGTTTGTTCTCCGTTTTGGAACCGTCCGCAAGCGCGCCGGAAAGGCCATTGGTTAAAAGAAGTTTACCGCCACTCTCAGCGACCTGGTGGAGATTGTTAGCGCCGACCAGAGTGGCCAGCCGGGCCTTTTGCCCGCTGTCTGTTACGAGATACCAGCGCATTGTACCCGACCAGGCGCTGATAAATTGCGAATCATCAATAAAAACCTGGGGTGCACCCGGAGCATAAGAGCCGTATTCCAGGTTGTTAAACCGCCCGTTGAGGAGCAATGTATCGCGGTTGGCATAAAACATGACGGAGGAAAAAGGATAGTACGACCCGTCAACGATCAACGAACCAGCGGGCTGGCGCAACAATGCCTGCGCCAAAGCACGGGAGGAAAGATAAGGATCGAACGTGACCAGCGCCATGTGGCTGGCATGAAGAAACAGAACCATCATCGCGGCCAGCGCCAGATAACGCCTGCCTCCACGAAGCAGCCATGCTCCAAGAGCGCCAATCAGTAATGCCAGGCCGGCAATAACAAGCGGCGCGCGGAGATACGCCATCGACCGGATGGTGAGATCACCCATATGGCCAAGAGACAGCGTGTAGGCCTCCGGGTGGGTCTGCAGGGCCATGGAAATATCGCCCGGGGTGGGCACATGCCGGACCATGAACAGCACAGTTGCAATCATGAGCGCCGCCACCGCGGCAAACACTGACAGCACTCTCGTGCCGGCCGTTATCCATTTCTCTTCCCTGTCCATGGCGCAGCCAATCAACAGCGCCAGCGCAGGATAGATAGGCATGGAGTAGTACTCCTGCGTGGTGGAGAAACTGAAGAACACCATGAGGAATCCGGCCCAGCAGAGGGCAAGCAGACGGGTGCGTGAGGCCCGTTCATCCGGCCTGTAGCTCAGGCGGGCCGCCGCAGGCAGATATGCGCTCCAGGGAAAGAGCCACAGCAGGTTCAGCAGCCAGAACGCAACGCGAGGCACGGTGTTGTAGTCACGCGGGTAGCGCAGGTTCAGGAAACGCAGCAGGTGTTCATTGAAGAAATAAAACCAGAAAAACCCGTGATATTGGCCGGGGCCGCTGTGCATGCTGAAGTTGAAATGCGGAGGCATGCGCAGGGTGGCCAAAACATGCCAGGGCGCCGCGACCAGCAGGAATAGCAGCATGCCGCTGACCGGGTGGAGGCTGCGCCAGGTTTGTCGAGAAAAAAGGCGGCGCGTGAACACCAGATAGAGCACCACGCCGCCACCGGTTATTACAAGAGGAAGCAATCCCTTCAGCAGTACGCCAACCGCAAGCGAAACAGCCAGCAGCGCAGCCCAACGGCGGGGATGAAGTTCTATTCCGTCTTCATCGAGTGCGCGTTGGAAGGCGAAGAAAGATACGCACACCGCAAGCGTAAGGGTGACGTCAGGGATCAGTATCCGGGTAAAGAGAAAGAGTCCCACGCATGTGGCCAGCACCAGTCCGGAATAAAAGCCTGCTCGCCGGCCAAACGCCCAACGACCGTAGCGGGCCACAACCCAACACAGCAATACCGCGGAGAGAGCCGTGGGGATGCGGGCTACCCAGTCATGAACACCCAGCACCATGTAACAGATGGCGATCAGCCAATAAGGCAGCGGGGCTTTCTCCATGTAAGCCACGCCATCCAGATGCGGAATCACCCAATCATGCGACTGGACCATGTTGCGGGCAATCTGTCCGTGCACGGCGTCAACATCATCCATCAAAGAAGGTGGAGAGACGAGACACGCAAGAAATATCAGCGACGCAACGATGAGCAGGGCCAAATCATAGCGCCATGGCCGCGCAGGTGCGTGCGCCGTCGGGGAGACTGCAGGATTTTCCAGTTGTTCTAAGAGTTCATTCACCAGAGCACAAAAAGCAGCCTCTCCATCATACTGTGCTTGTGTTCCGCACGGGGGCACCACCAGGCCTAAGGCTCGTTACTCAAATGGGCAACGCCTGCCTGTGCCGCTGACTCTTGAGAACTCCGCGCCTCTTTCCGAGTTGTAAACCATTTAGATAACACTTGACACATGCGTTTTGTAAAAAACTGTAAACGAATCAACGACTCGGAACATAAAATCTAAAAACGGAAAAGAAGTGTAAAGGTTGCAGTTTCGGTTTCCGTTCAGTTGTAAGATGGAACCGAAGTAGCTGTTCTCAGTCGCTTTAGGACAAGTTATCGAGGGGCGGAACGCAACAAACCTCCCCAGGCAGTGTTTCTGTTTTGAAGGCAGACCTCATCGGCGGGTTGACGGAAACGATGAGGCAATCTGCGGGAGACTAGGGCCATGACGCTTGCACATTGGAAAGTTCCGGCGGCACTGGCGTTGGTGTGCGGGGCTTTTTTTGTGACGTTCCTGCAGGTCAAAGCCAACGAGGAAACGGATGATCCTGTCAGCGAGGCCGCGGTTTGGACCCCTGACGCGGATGACTTGCCTGAAATCGCTCAATCCTGCCCAGTCGCTGAAACGCCCGCTTATAACAAATGCTTCGTTGACCAGATGGGAAGCTACGCGTCATCAGAAGCGGTAGCGTTCAGCCAGGCCCTGTTGGATGGAAAGGGATCTCGTGCGGGATATTTGAGCGGTCTCCATGAAGCCGGCCCGGTTGACCTGGGATTTGTTGACTATCCCGGGACCGCCGGCTTGAATCAGGGATGGGTGCTGGTGAACGGCGCGCCGGCGATTGTCAACGTCGATGACCTGAGCCTGCTGCCGCAGTCCGCCATGGAAAAGGACGCACGGTTTAAAGCTTTGCGCGAACAGCATCCACAACTTCGGCTGGCAGTGGACAACAATGAACGCGGCCGCGATACGGTGCCTGAGATGCTGGCGCTCGGCAATGGAGACCAGAGGTTTGTGATCGACTACTCTCTCAAAGAACCCTGCTCCGACTGCAAACCCGCAGCCCACGCCAGCTTCGGCTTCGATTTTGATGCAGCGGGTAAATTCCTGGGCGTGCGATTCATCAAAGTGACGCCTTCCGCTCCCCAGCAATAAAAAACAAGGCCCGAAATGCCGGGCCTTGTTGACGAATTCGCGCGAATCGAGTGCTACTTGCCCACCGTGCGAATGAATTTCACCAGGTCTTTGATCTGATCGTCCGTGAGCTTGCCCTCGTACTTTGGCATCTTGCCCTTGCCTTCCTTGGTGGCCTTGATCAGTTCCGCGTCGCTCGCCTTCTGTATTTCCGGCGACTGAAAATCCTTGGCGCCCATTTTTTGGCCAGCCGGCGTTCCTTTGCCGTCGGCACCGTGACAGACCTGACATTTGGACTTATAGAGGGCCGCGGCGTCGTCGGCCAGAGCTGGCCGCGCTACTACCGTGAACCCCAAAAGAATCAACATACTGAACAGCATCTTCATAGTTCCCTCCAATAGTTAACCCCGAGCTTTTTACATCGAGTAGCGCAGCGACAGGGTGAATGTGTTTCCCCGGAAATCACGCGGCAGCGTGGGACCGGGGTCTGATTTTTCATTGTAATCGTAATAGTTCCACCCGCTCTTGAAGGCGAGATTCCTGGCCATCTGGATAACGAGTGAAGCCGAAGGCAGGTGATAGTTGAAGGCCAACGGGCCGGTGGGCGCGATCGGGTTAAGGATCAGAGTGCTGCCGTTGCTGCTGGTTACGGTGTATCCGACGGCCGCAGTGACCCTGGTTATAGGTTTGAAATACACCGAGCCGGAGCCCACGTGCGATGTCTCCGAATAGAACGAGGGTGCGGAGAGAAATGGCGTTCCGCAATTTTGCGGACCATTGTTGGGAACCGCAACCGGCGTGGAGACAAAGCAAATGTTGCTCTGGGAGAAAATGTCGTTGTAATCGTAGCCGACATCGAGTCCCCATTTTGAGTCGGCGGGTGCAATCACGCTGTTGAAAGCGTAAGAGCGGTTGTGCTGCTTGTTGCCAATGTCACCGGTGGTGTTGCGGTTCTCGCGAATATTGATGGCCGCGCCTAGGTTCCACCACTCTTTAGGCTTCACGGTCGCCCGGGCTTTGTAGCGTTGCAGATGGCGAGGGCTGATGCGGGTGAAGGCGTTGTCTGCGTAGTATTGTTCTGTGTCAAAGCTCAGCCGGATCTTGTTGGTTGGACGGGCCGAAAAACCAAACAGTGCCGAATGCGCGTTGATGGGAATGATGTCAGAGCTGATGGGAATCGGCGTACCGGGAGCAACCGCTATCACGGTGCCTGTATTCGGGTCCCGCACCGTCTCAACATTGCAAACGCCGTCGGCGCCCAGAGAACCGAATGGGGCGGCGCACAATCCACGCCTGGCCATTGCGGCGGTTGGGCCAGGGAAGAACGTCTGCAGTTGAAGGTCGCCGGTTTGCTGGGTGATTTCGCGGCTTTCAAAGCGATACCCAATGTAGCCGCTGACGCGCGGCGTAAACTGATACTCAACCTCAAACGTATTGATCTTGCTGTCCTGTTTGAGGAACTGGTTCAGTGAGTCAACGATGACATCGGCCGCCGACCCGGCAACGTGCTGCGGGCAAGTGGCTGCGGTAAATGGCGGCGGACAGGTCGCCGCCAGGAACTTGTTGGGCTGGGTAAGCAGGTTGACAGCAAACAAGCTGGTAGTCGTATAGTCCCAGCCGGTGGGAATACGGAAGTTCTCGAAACGGAATGTGTCCACCAGGTGCAATTTTTCAGTAAGGCGGTAGGTCACACCAAAGTCCGCGCTGGTGGAGATACGTTGGGCATTGGAAAAACCGGTTTGCGTGTAAGCACGCTGGCGGTTGCGGGCCAGGCCGTTGAAAAACTCGTTGAAAGCCGGGTTGTCGGAATCGGAGCTGGAATAGCTCGCTCTGCCTGAAAAATCCAGACGCTTGAAGTAATTGCTCTGGAAGCTAAGCTGCTCGGTAGGATAGTTGGTGCGGATATTATTTTGCCGCGTATACGCGAGAAGGCCGCTGCAAAGCGGATTAGCAAAGCCCCCGGCAATCAAAGGCGGAGTTGCACCACCGCAGGGCTGGTTTGCCAGGGTGTTAAAGGGCAGGCCCAGGTCAACAGGCACCCCATTCGCCAATAAAAACGGCGTGGAAGCAATATTGGCGCTGGTGTCACCTTTGAAGTGGGTAAAAAACTGATCAAAGTTGATGGCGGTCTTCGGTATTACGTGAAACGACACGCCGATGGAATAGCTGTCAGTGGTGTTGAGGGTCGGCTGCAGGAGCTCAAAATCAGTGCCGTTGTGAAGAGAAGAGAATGAAGTGCCTTCATTCACCACGCGCGACCAGCCGACTTTAAACCGGACCTTGCTGACCGGAAACAGCCCCAGAGTCACATCACTCATCCGGCGGGTGAGCAGGAATTCATGCGGCGAATCGAGCACCGGCCGGTTGGGAACAGACGTGGGAGGATTCAGCGGGTTGGCCAGAAGATCGTAGTCAAATATATTCTGGTCTCGCCGAAATGATGAGTTGAACGTATATATCTTGCCTTTGGAAAAGTTCAGCCGACTCACATCGTTGGGTTCGCCGCCGTAGCCGAAGTTGCTGAAGCTCAAAGCGTCAAACAGCTTGCCGGTGTGATTGGGCGAGCGCATATCCAGCGTATATTCGAGCAGCCTGGGGCCGCTGCCAAGGTTGACAAAGGTGTCCCACATGCCCTGGTTGCCGGTGAAGTCAGAGATGCGTCCGCCAAATTCGGCTGACTGCTTTACCTCATAATCTCCCCAGGTTTCACCAATGTTCTCGGAAGTATCGATGGCAGGGGGAAGATCACTGGCTTTTCGTGCCGAGTCAACCGCCAGGCTCACCGATGGAGTATTGGTTTGGGCATCCTTCGTGGCCTTGCTGTCAGTGGTTGCCTGCGCCGACATCGCGATCGAGCAGGATATTGTTATTGTCATAAGGGCCAGGGCCCACGTTTTCAAGCGGAAAAAAATGTTTTTATGATTCATCGCGTTAACCCCCTCCCCTACGGTTTAAAGAAGAAATGATCTGAGTTCGACCCGTGCACGGCTACGTGGCACATGGTGCAAGCCTGGTACTTCTGTGCCTGGTTATGGAATGAAGGCGCGTCCGGCGCTCCCGCATCCACGGTAAAGGTATGGCACTCCAGGCATAGCAGGTTGATATTGCTGCGCCGCAGTAGACGCGGGTTTGACGACCCGTGTGGGGAGTGACAGGCCACGCATCCTTCCGTCTTGACGGGAGCATGCTCGAAAGCAAAAGGTCCGGCTTTGTCAGTGTGGCAGTTGAAGCAAAGCTGGTCCTGCGCCGCCGTGGCCCGGAGCTGATGAGTGAGGAATCCGCCATGGGGGTTATGGCAGTTGCTGCACGAAACCAGCCCTTCGTTAACCTTGTGATGAAATGGTTTGGAGAAATCCGGTTTCACATCGAGATGGCAGGAGTAGCAAAGCTGAGGCTGCTGGAGCTTCAGCAGTTTCACTTCGACCTTAGGATTGTGGATAGAGTGGCAATCGATGCACCCAACGTTGTTCTTGACGTGTTCCGAGCGCAGGAAGTTCGCGTGCTCCTGGCCAAATTCGTGGCAGCCCAGGCACCGTTTGGACGACTCTTCGCGGCTCAGGCTGGCAAAGCGGATGATCTTGGCCGGGTCCGCCGATTCCGCGTGCTCTTTTCCCGGCCCGTGACAGGACTCACAGCCCTGCCATTCCGGCCCGTGATGTTTGTCGAGCGCGGTTTTCCAATGTGGTCCCTTGTCATAACTCTTGGCCTGCTCTTCATGACAGGTCTTACAGGTTTCCGCCCCTACGTATTGGGAAGGATCGACCGAAGGATGACTCTCCGTCACCTTCTTCCCTTTCTGGTTTTCCTTGTCGGCGGGAGCGTTTTGCGCACTGTCGGCACCCTTGTCATTGCCTTGCTTTTTGGCCGCGGCGCTCAGCGTTGCCAGCCCCAGAACAAGGAACAACACGAGGTGTAGCTGCTTGATGGTTTTTCCTAACATGAACGAGCCTCGCAAAGTGTTATTTCGGGGAAAAGTGAACACCAGACTATAGGGTAGTTTTGACGGTAAGCTCTGTGATGTTAGTCACATAAGAGCGGTAGCGAAGGCGGTGATTGATGAAAATTCACTCATCAAAAACGTGGATTGGAGAGGTGGCTAATGGGATTCTTGGACGACTTCAATGTTTCAAATGGGAGAGCTATCGAGGTGGGGAAGGTGCGCTATACAGGCCTGGTTGCACGAACTCTGGGAGCGGACGCACCCCGGCGGAGGTGATCGCGCAGGATGCAATCCGCAATCTGCAAGTCGGCGCTGAGTACTTTTGCCACAGCGAAATAAATCTCCGGATAATTCTTCAGGAGCGCGAGAAAAATCTCGCGGGGCAACAGGGTAATCTCGCAGGGTTCCAGACAGACAACGTCGATCTCCGGCAATTCACCTGACATCACCGCACGCATGCCAAAAACCTTGCCTGCCTGGCGGGAGATGACGGAAGCAGAATGCCGTTTGCAGGGAACAGTGATCTGGACTGAACCCTTATTGAGGATGACCAGCCGGTCCGGCAGCACGCCATGATCCAGCAGGAGCGTCCCCCGGGGAGCCGTCATCACCTGTTTGTGGTCTTCCAATTCCTGACGCACATGCGGCGGCAACATGGCATACAGTTCGTTTGTTTCAACATTTTCAAGGGACATAAATTGAACCCATCTACAACCACCTTAGTCGCCGCAGTGGAACAGGCGCTGTGACCACAATCACTGGTGCTCGTGATGCTTACGTCGTGACCAGACTTTGCAGCGCGGGCTTATTCAGGATTGTCCAGGTGGCGCCCTTGATTCGCAGCCATCCCTTTTTTCGGAAATCGCCCAGGACACGGGAAACGGTTTCGCGCGAGGTGCCGACGAATTGGGCGATCTCCTCCTGAGTCAGCGTGACCCGTATGGCAATCTCGCGGGGATTCTTGCGGGCAAAGTCAAGCGGGTTCTCTGACCACTTGAGCACCAGTTTGGCGATCTTTTCAGGCACGGAATTGGATAGTCCGATCGCCCTTATCTCGCCATAGGCGCATTTACAGTTATGCGTGAGCTGCTTGGCGACCTTCATTCCCACATCGGGATGTTCCTGCACAAAATGGACAAAATCTGCCTGGGAGATGAAATTTGCCTGGCTGGGTTCCAGGGTCTCAATGGTGGCTTCGTAGGGCGAGCCGGAGACCACGGCGGTAAGGCCCAAAACCTCACCCGGTTCGGCGATGCGGAGAATGATGCTCTTGCCTTCGGCCGAAGTAGTGGTGAGTTTGGCGCGTCCCGTGCACAGCACGAAAACTCCGCGGGCGGGCTGGCCTTCAAGACAGAGCATGGCTCCCTTGGGGTAGACAGATGTTGCCTTGATGTTCTGCAGCTTGGAGAGTGCATCGTTCGGGAGATCGCAGAAGAGCCGCTGCTCACGGAATGAACATTTAAGGCAGTTTTCGATGATATGGAAGTTGTAGGCCATCGCCATAAAGGACTCCTTTTCGGCAATGCAAGGTCACACATTGAGAGTAAAGAAGTGCGTCACAGCAGGATGTGACGGCCATCACACATGTAATGTGCCGCCGGGGTCAGCCAGGACCGCATGATTGGCGGGTCCGGAGGGTATCGGGACCGGTGACCGGGGTCACATTCACCTCCCGGCTATTACGAGCATTCTAAGAAGTGCATAGCTTTGCACTGATAATCCGCTGCCTCATTTTTATTTTGATACCAGAAGGTACATATGCAACTTGTTAAGACCACTTCGTCTGTTTCCTTCAAGAACATCCTCTTCCTGACTGATTTCAGCGACTCATCAAACCGGGCGCTGGCCTACGGCCTGGCTTTTGCCCGTCACTTCAAAGCGCACCTTTATCCCGCTCATGTGATTGACGCGGACGCGCGTTCAGCAGCCAATGAAGGAGCCATCCAAACGCAGGAGCAGCGCACCCGGCAACAACTTCTGCGCCAGGTGGAATATAACGGCGTGCTCTTTGACCCGTTGCTGAGCCGCTGTGATTTTGAAAGCGCGATCCCACACTGGGTGGCCGAGCACAGCATTGACCTGATCGTGATGGGGACGCAGGGAAAGCAGGGGACACAGCGTTTTGTCCTGGGATCGGCCAGCGACTGGGTGGTGCGCCAGGCATTTTGCCCGGTTTTAACGGTCGGCTCTCATGTGGAGGTTCCGCGGCTGTTCAGCCTGGTGCTCGACAAAATCCTGTTTGCAGCGGGACTGAGCTCTGGGAGTTCAGAGGATTCCCTCCAATACGCTCTCTCCCTGGCTAAAGATCGGTGCGCCCGCTTGACCTTGTTGCACGTGTTGCCGGAGGAATCATCGAACTACCACGACCGCTCGCGCGTGTTGCGCTTTACCCTGGATGAGTTGCAGCGGTCCTTGCCGGCATACGCCAATAGCTGGTGCAAGCCGGAAATGGCAGTGGACGCGGGCGACCCAGCAGAACGCATCCTGGTGCACGCGCAGAACGAACGTCCGGACCTGATCGTGATGGGCGGTCCCGGCATACGCCAGGAAGATCCGGCGCGCAGCACCTTCTACCTCGTCGCCAGTTCAGCGCCTTGTCCGGTGCTCACCGTGCCTGGGGCGAGAACCAATGTAGCTTCCCGCACGCCGCGACCGCTCTCTTCCTGACGGCGGCGGTGACGCGCTCTTTCTCACAACTTCGGAAAAAGCAGCGTGAAAGAGACGCTGCTTTTCTTTGATCATCACCGGGACTGGCACCGTGACGCGCATCACAGCGCGGGGGGTTACGCGGTCGCACACTAGAGATGTTAGCTGATGAAAACCGACAAGACATACCGGAACGACGGCGAGAAAGCCCAGGCGGGACCACTACACAACGGATCAGCTCCCGCGGGCCAAGCCCGATTTTCAAGCCCAGGCGCACAACGACGCTTTGCCGGCGGAAAGTTCTTGTATTTCACCGCCATGCGTCGCCAAGGAATTTCTTAATACGAGATTGAGGAGGTCGTTTATGCAAGCGTTGCAGACAGTGAACAAAATTTCTTTCAAAAACATCCTTTTTTTAACCGATTTCAGTGAAGCTTCCGAAACAGCGCTGGCCTTTGCGGTCGGCTTTGCCCGGCATTTCGGCGCCCAGCTTTTTCCAGCCCACGCTTGCAATCCGATCATCCTGACGGAAACCGCGGCGCCCGACGTGATTGAAGAAGCGGAAGAAAATGCCCGCATACAATTGCTGAAGGTTTCCAAGCGCAACGGCTTCAACGGCAAGCCGTTGTTTGCCCGCGGCGAAGTTGAGGCAGCTGTGCCCATCTGGATCAAAGAACACGGAATCGACCTGATTGTGATGGGGACGCATGGCCGCCACGGAATTCCTCATTTCTTCCTCGGCTCGGTGGCAGAATCCATCTTCCGTTCCGCCACCTGCCCGGTGCTGACCGTCGGACCTCATGTGGCGGTAAAACCCTTCAACGGGTTCCAGGCAGAAAAGATCCTGTTCCCCACTGACCTGGGCGCGCATGCGGAATTTGCGACGGATTACGCATTGTCGGTGGCCCAGGAAAGCCACGCGCAGATAACTTTCATGCATGTGGTGCCACTGGACGAGGCTTTTCAGCGCGATCGGACCGCAGTGATCAACGAGAATTTCAGAAAGCTGGAGAGTCTGGTGCCTGAGGAAGCCGGCCAATGGTGCAAGCCCGAAATGGTGGTTGAGATTGGCGATCCGGTCAAGGAGCTGCTGGGTTATGCCGAAACCGAGCGTCCAGACCTGATCGTCCTGGGACTTCCGGCGAACAAGAAATTTAACGGGCATTTCCGCACCGGCGTTACCTATAAGGTCATCAGCTCGGCCCCGTGTCCGGTACTGACCGTTCGCGACGTTCAGGCTGACTGAGCCTCGCTCATACGACGTTCGTGAAAGACCCTTTGGCTGCTTGCCCAGGGATGTGAGATATCTCACATCCCTTTTTTTTGTGCGTGGTTACGCTTGATCCACAGGAGTGCAACAGGCCATGAGGAGTAGTCTAGTAGCCACCATGTCGTCACAAGGGGAAAATTCAAGCGAGCAGCGCGGACGCGATCCGGTTCCAGCGTGGCCCCCGAGCCCGCTGGCGCCGATCTTCCATCCGCGCACGGTCGCGGTGATAGGCGCAACCGAAAAACCTGCCAGCGTGGGCCGCACAGTGCTGCGCAACCTTCTGGACCAGCCTTCCGGTGCGACTATTTTTCCCATCAATCCGCATCGCCCCAACGTGCTGGGAATCCGTTGTTATCCCAGCATCGCTTCGATCGGCGAGCCGGTTGACCTGGCGATCGTGGTGACGCCGGCAGCCACCGTCCCTGAAGTGCTGCAGGAGTGCGTGGACGCGGGGGTGGGCGGCGCAATCGTGATCTCCGCAGGTTTTGCGGAGCTGGGAGCGGCGGGCAAAGAACGCGAAAAGAAGATCAAGGAAGTGCTGGCGTCAGGAAGGCTGCGGCTGATCGGGCCCAACTGTGTGGGCGTGATGAATCCGCGCACGGGTTTGAACGCGACCTTCGCGCAGGCCAATGCGCTGCCGGGAAATATTGCCTTCCTTAGCCAAAGCGGCGCATTGTGCACGGCGGTGCTTGACTGGAGCCGGCGTGAAAACGTGGGTTTCAGCGGCGTGGTTTCCGTGGGATCAATGCTGGACGTTAGCTGGGGCGACCTGATCTACCACTATGGAGATGACGCCTACACGTCGAGCATCCTGATTTACATGGAATCGATCGGCGATGCGCGCAGCTTTCTTTCGGCTGCGCGCGAGGTGGCGCTGCGCAAACCCATTATCGTGATCAAACCCGGACGAACGGAAGCCGCCCGCAAAGCGGCGGCCTCGCATACGGGATCGATCACCGGTTCGGATGAAGTTTTTGAAGCCGCTTTCCGGCGCTGCGGCATTCTGCGCGTGGCCAGCATCAGCGAGCTTTTTGACATGGCGGAGGTGCTGAGCAAACAGCCGCGTCCCCGCGGTCCCAAGCTGGCGGTGGTGACCAATGCGGGCGGAGCGGGCGTGCTGGCAACCGACGCGCTCCTGGCCAACGGCGGCGTGCTGGCACCACTCTCCAGCGAGACTTACGAAACCTTAAATGGGATCCTTCCCGCAGCCTGGAGCCACGCCAATCCCGTGGACACTCTGGGCGACTCCAGCCCGGACGTGTACGTGAAGGCGCTGGAAGTAGTTGCCAATGATCCCAACTGCGACGCCGTGCTCTCAATTCTGGCGCCGCAGGGAATGACCGAACCGGAGCAGGCGGCCGGGCTGATGCGCAAAGCCGCCGAGAGCATCAAGAAACCGCTGCTGGCCAGCTGGATGGGTGGAAGCCGCATGCAGCTGGCGGCCAATGTCCTGAACGAAGCCCGCATTCCAACGTTCGAATATCCCGATGCCGCCGCGCGGAGCTTCGCCTACATGTGGCGTTACAGTTCGAACCTGCAGGCGCTCTATGAGACTCCTATTTTTGCCGGCCAGCTTCCTGAAGACGGTCCAAAACGCGTGGCCGAGATATTGGCGGGCGCCCTATCCAGGAACCGCACTATCCTGACTGAGTACGAATCCAAGCAGGTATTGGCCGCCTACGAACTTCCCGTTACCGCGGCTACCATCGCGTCAACAGCCGATGCCGCGGTGGTGGCGGCGGAAGAACTAGGCTATCCGGTGGTACTCAAACTGCATTCGGAGACTGTGACGCATAAGTCAGACCGCGGAGGAGTCAAGCTGGAGCTGCAGGATGCAACCGAGGTCCGAGCGGCGTTTACGGAGATCGAAAACACTTTCAAGATTGATGGCAGTTTCAACGGCGTCACGGTACAGCCGATGATCGCCAAAGCCGGCTACGAACTGATTCTGGGGAGCTCAACCGATCCACAGTTCGGCCCGGTGCTGGTGTTTGGCCTGGGCGGGCAGCTGGTGGAGGTGTTGCGCGACAACGCTCACGCGCTGCCGCCGTTGACCACAACCCTGGCGCGCAGAATGATGGAAAACACGCGCATTCTCCAGGCGCTGAAAGGCACGCGTGGCCGCCCGCCGGTGGACCTGGAGAAGCTGGAAGAGTTGCTGGTGCGGTTCAGCGAGCTGGTAATCGAAAACCCGCGCATCGCCGACATCGAAATCAACCCCTTGCTGGTTGGGCCGGAAGGCATGGTTGCGCTGGACGCGCGTGTCATCCTGCATCCGGCAAGCGTGTGTGACGGTGACCTGCCCCGTCCGGCGATACGCCCTTATCCTGGGCAATACACTTCCAGTTGGCAGGCCCATGACGGCACCAGTTTCACCCTGCGCCCGATTCGCCCGGATGATGAGCCGCTGATGGTGGACTTCCACCATCATCTCTCCGAAGCCAGCGTTTACATGCGTTTCTTCCTGCCGTTGAAGCTGGACTTCCGCGTCTCGCACGAGCGGCTTTTCACGAAGTGCTTCATCGACTACGACCGCGAAATCGGCCTGGTGGCGGAATACTCGGATGAGCAGCACGGCCGGCACATTGCCGCGATCGGGCGGCTGATCCGCAAGCATTCCGACAACGGCGCCGAGGTGGCGTTTCTGGTGGCGGACAAATTCCAGAACCGCGGGCTGGGTACCCACATGCTGGAACGTATTATTGAAATCGCAAGGAAAGAAGGGATTTCCACGCTGGAGGGAGCGACGCTGTCGGACAATTTCAACATGAAAGACATGTTCATCAAGGCCGGATTCCGCTTCGCGCCGCCGGAAGACGGCGTTGCGACCGCGGAACTGCAACTGACTTAAAGCTGGGGCGAAGCTGCGAAGGGCAATCGAGAGAGGGAGGCGATGATGCTTCGGCTGTTGATCCGTAACTGGTGGCTGCTGTTGATGCGTGGCATTTTTGCCGTCACTTTCGCAATCTTCATTTTTGTCTTTCTACCCCTGGTGCCGGCTCCTCTCTTGCGGGAGCTGGCATTCGCCGGCCTGACAGTGATTTTTGGTGTGTTCGCCGCCGTCACCGGTTTGCTTACCCTTGTCGCCGCAGTACGAGGCGCCAGCCAGGGAGGTTCATCCTGGCTGCTGCTGGCCGATGGCATTGTGGTGACAACCGCGGGACTGGCCCTTCTCCTTTCGCCCCAGCTGACGTTGACGCACGTAATCCAGATCATCGCGACAACAGCTTTAGCCGCAGGTGTTCTTGAAATAGTTGCCGGCGTTCACCTGCGGCGCCACGTAAAAGACGAATGGCTGCTTGTTTCAGGCGGTGCAATCTCCGCAATTCTGGCGGTGGCGCTGTTTTTTTTCATGCAGAGGACGGACGCACAGCTGGTACTCAGATGGGTCTTGTCCTATGCCGGCGCCAGCGGCCTGGCGATGCTTGGAATAGCCCTGCGCTTGAGAAATCTACGCCAATCCGTCAACGCGCTGGCAGAATCCCCCATGGCGGCAAAAGCCCAGGGCCAGAAGAGCGGAACGTGAAGTTGGGCGGTCGCAGTTTTTCGAAGATTGGCTAGACACCAAACAAATTGGGCTGCAGCTTCTGGTATTTGTTTTCCTGGGCCCAGAGGTTGAGCGAGACAGTCGCCAACTCATCCACCACGGGAACAGCATTGCCGTTCTTGGTGAGATCGATGGACTTGATGTAAGTGTGGCAGGTATCGCACGCGTCCACGCGTACATAATCGAATTCTTTGGCCATGTAAATCGGCAGATGGTCCTTGTTCTCTTCGGCGCAGTTAGGGCACAAGACGCGGCGAAACAGCCATTCCGTTCCACACAACGAACACAAGAGGAAACGTTTGCCGCCATCGCCTTCAGGCCGCAGCACTGCAACCTGGGGCCTGGAACCACAAAATGGACACAAAGGCGGTGAAGCCTCCGTGGTGGATGTGTTGTGCTCCGCCAGGCATTCAGCGAAAGGCTGAAGCACGGCGTTGGCAAAGAATGCATATTCCGGCGGCATCTCCCGGCTCTCCACTTCATGCTGCCAGAAATCCGTGAGGAGTTCGAGGCGCTCTTCCGATGAAAGCTCAGTAAATGCTGCCGCCGCCGTCTTCAGCGCGGGCGAGCCGGATTCATGGACCAGCTTGAGGAGTTCGGGGAAATGCCGAACCAGAGAGCCAATATCATGCTCATTTGAGGCGGCAACGTTTTTGTAGATGGATTGCTGAAAGCGGGCGAGACGCTGATAAAACCGGAGCAACTCAGATACTGCCGAGTTCGTCTGTATCAACTCGCCCGCCCGAGCGATGCGGCGGTCCCAGGAAAACGTCAATCACCCGCTCCCGGCTTGAAACTGGTGCTGGAGATCCGCGAACGATCTTCACGCTGCACTTTGTCATACCACAAGCGATGGTGGGCCTTGGCCCAGGCGATGGGCACGTGTCCCCAGAGAATGCCTTGCAGTCCGCCGGAGACAAAAACCACGCCCATGTAAACATGGATCATGAATGCGCCGATGGTGACCAGCGCCGCAACGACGTGCAGGAAGACGATCACGGGCATCAGACTGTGGCCCCAGGACCTGGCGGCAACCAGTTCAGGGAACCACATCAGCACGCCCGTGACAACCAACACCAGGGTGCTGTAATACATGGCCCAGTAAAATTGTTTTTGCCCGTGATTGAAATGGCCGGCAGGCGCCACCTGTTCATCGTGGTTGGTGACGTAGGCTTTGACCGTTTTGCTCCACTGGCGGTCCTGATCGGTAATCTTCATCGAGGCCTGCCACATGGAGTGCATCCACATCTGGACGAGAAAGAAAACCAGCCCCACCCAGGGATGCCAGAAGCGGATGGTGGAAGCGCCACCCAGCACATAAGCAAGCCAGTAAAGATAGGGCGTGAAAAGGGCGAGTCCGGTGAACATGAGGTACATGTAGCTGATCGCGGACATCCAGTGGCACATGCGCTCTTTCAGCGTGTAGCGGACAATCTCGCCTTCGCGCAGGTCGGTTCCGTGGCGGACAACTATATTGCTGCTCATTGCGCCCTATCTCTCCTTTCGTCGTTATCGTGCAACGGCTTCGGGCCGTAACGGACGTAGTGGCCAAACAGCGCGGCGGCGCCAAAGATCATTCCGAGTCCGCCCAGCCACTTCAACGGGCCTTTCCACATCTTGACGAAGAAGGGGACATGCGGATCGCTGGGCAGGCCGCCGTATTGCTCCGGCTTGTCCTTATCGTGGAGCACGTAGATAACATGGGTCCCGCCAACGCCGTCAGGATTGTAGACACCAGCGTTTTTATGTGAGGTATGGGTCCTGAGCTGTTCCGACCGTTTGTTGGCCATGTCCAGCATGTCTTCCTTGCTGCCAAAGTGGAGGCAGCCGGTGGGACATGACTTGATGCAGGCCGGTTCCAGGCCCGCGCCAACGCGATCAGAGCACAGGGTGCACTTATAGACTTTCTTGGTTTCCGCGTTGAATTTGGGAATATTGAACGGGCAGCCGGTAACGCAATACTGGCAGCCAATGCAGTTGGCCTGATTGAAATCGACGATGCCGTTGGTGTACTGCACAATGGCGCCGTCGGCCGGGCAGGCAATCAGGCAGCCGGGCTCCTCGCAGTGCATGCACTGGTCTTTGCGCATGAGCCACTGCATGCCGTTATCGGTCTCGACTTCATTGAACTTGATCAGGTTCCAGAAGTTCCAGGCCGTTTCCGGCATGGTCTGGTAGGTGTCGGCAAAAGTGGTTTCACGGAAGTCATAGCCGTTCCACTCCAGGCAGGCGACCTCGCAGGCCTTGCAGCCGATGCAGGTGGTGGTATCCACCAGCTTGCACACGTCGTAATCGCGGGAAACTCCGCTCCCCGGCGTACCACCGCGGTGTCCGGAGATCGCTTTGATTTCTAGATTTCCATTGCTCATGGCGTATCTCCTCAGGCCTTCTCGATTTTCACCAGGAAGCCCTTAAACTCCGGCGTGTAAGCGTTGGGATCAATTACCGTGGGCGAGAGCTGGTTGGCCAGCGTGCGTTCGCTGTCCGGCCGGCCGTCTTCAATCCCGCGATAGCCCCAATGGATAGGTATGCCGATCTGGTAGGTGTCCTCGCTCTTGCCGGCGAGTTTCATCCCCTTGATGCGGCCGGTGACCATGGCTTTGGCGTAATACGAACTGCGGGCGCTGGAGATCTTGAGCTTGTCGCCACCCTTGATTTGCAGTTTGTCCGCCAAATCCTTGGGAATTTCCACGAAAGGCTCCGGCACCAGCTCCATGTTCATGCGGTTGTTCTTGGTCCAGTAGTGGTAGTGCTCGGTAAGGCGGTAGGTGGTGCAGATGTATGGAAAGTCCTTCGCCTCGCCGTATTTATCCTGTGGAGTACTGTACTTCTTGACCACAGGGTTATTGGTCTGCTGGGGATGCAGGGGGTTTACCAGCGGACTTTCAATTGGCTCATAGTGCTCGGGAAATGGGCCATCGGCCATCCCGGCCAGCGGCACAAACAAGCGCCCCACACCCTCAGGATTCATGATGAAAGGCCCCATGTGGTCCTTGGGATTGGAGTCCGGCTTGAAGTCGGGCACATCATTGCCCGCCCACTTTCCCGTAGCTTCATTGAACCAGACCTGCTTGCGGCTGGGGTCCCACGGCTTGCCGCTGAGGTCGCAGGAGGCGCGGTTGTACATGACGCGGCGATTCATGGGCCAAGACCAGCCCCAATTCGGGTGTATTCCCAGACCTGAAGGATCGGCGGGATCGCGCCGCTGGGTGTTCGAACCGGCATCAGGCCAGGAGCCGCAGTACAGCCAGTTCCCGCAAGACGTGGTTCCGTCATCTTTCAGCCAGGCAAAGCCGGGAAGCTGCTGGCCGGCCTTCCAGTCGGTAGGTGTCTGTTTGTCATCGTGCACGTCAGCCAGGGCCTTACCGTTGATCTCCTTGGCGACTTCCGTGAGCGACGGGTTGTAGGGGTTACCGTAAGCCCAGCTAAGGTTGAGAATCGCGTCCGGAAATTTGCCGCCATCTTTCTGATAGAGCGCACGTACGCCGAGGAAGATCCGCGCCAGAATTTCCTGGTCAAGTTTAGCGTCTCCTGGAGGCGGTACGGCGGCCCACTTCCACTGCAACCAGCGGGCTGAATTGACAAAGGTCCCGTCTTTTTCAGCAAAACCCGCGCAAGGAAGCCGATAAACTTCCGTCTGGATCTGCTTCTTTTCGTCGTCAGAGATTCCCGGCGACTCCCAGAAGCTGCTGGTCTCGTCAGGATAGATTTCGCCGACCACCAGCCATTCAGCTTTCTTCAGGGCATCGATGTTTTTCTTTGAGTTGGGGCCAATGGCAACGCCATTCATGCCAAAAGTGAGCAGGCCTTTGACCTTGCCTTTGTACATATTGTCCCACTGCTCGACCCAGGAGAACTTGCGATCGATCTTGGGCAGATAATGGAAGGCCCAGCCATTTTCCTTTTTGGCGGCATCGCCGTACATCGCTTTCAGGAAAGAGACGGCAAACTTGGGAGTGTTGGACCAGTAATTAAACGACTCCCATTCCTTCGGTTTTGACGCCTTGGGGGTGATGCGGGTGATGTAGGTTTCAAAGTCAGTGTCCGCGGGCGTGGGTACTTTGAGATAGCCGGGGAGAATATCAAAAACCCCGGCCAGGTCGGTGGCACCCTGGATGTTAGAGTGGCCGCGCAGCGCGTTTACTCCGCCGCCGGCCCGCCCAACGTTGCCGAGCAGCAACTGGGTCATGGCCGCAGTGCGGATGATCTGGCTTCCGAAGGAATGCTGGGTCCAGCCTACGGCATAAATGATCGTGGCGACCTTTTTGGTGTCTCCATCCTTGCGGATAGAG
Source organism: Candidatus Angelobacter sp. (assembly GCA_035762225.1). Taxonomy (GTDB): domain Bacteria; phylum Acidobacteriota; class Terriglobia; order Terriglobales; family Acidobacteriaceae; genus Angelobacter. The sequence continues at coordinate 4,806 of DASTPO010000385.1, read as the reverse complement.
GTGAACATATCCCACGCCTGTGTGCACTTGTCCGCGGGAATGCCCGTGATGCTGGACACCATCTCCGGCGTGTAGCGGGAGTAATGCTTTTTCATCAACTGGAAGATGCAGCGAGGGTGCTCCAGCGAGAGATCGTACGAGGTGTTGGGAGGCAGTGTCGGCGGTGCTGCCCCGCCTGTGCTGGCTTTTGCTCCAACCGGTCCCTGTGCCTGATAGCCCTGGCCGGATGCGCTATTGGGACCTCCTGCCTTGGCCGAAGGGTTGCCAGACGCTGACTGAGCGGCCGAATCGGTGGTTGCCGGACCATCGCCGGCTGCGATGGCGGCAGCCGCGGTACCGGTTACATTGCCACCCTCTTCATAGTTCCAGGTGGTGACGTCATACTTCTGGGCCGCGTGGTCAAAGCCAGAGAAGACGCCGTCTTCCGCCAGCTTGAACCCCTTTTTCACGATCAAAGCGGCGTTGGTGTAGTTAATTACGTAATCCTTGGCGTAGCGGTTGTTCTGGATGGCGTAATTGATCAAACCGCCAAGGAAGGCGATATCAGAGCCCGCGCGTATCTGGCAGAAAATGTCCGCCTGAGAAGCAGTGCGCTGAAAACGCGGATCAACCACGATCAGCTTGGCATTGCGGGTGCGCCGTGCCTCCACAACCCACTTGAACCCGCAGGGATGAGCTTCCGCCGGGTTACCGCCCATGATCAGCATCATGTCGGAATTCTTAATGTCCACCCAGCCATTGGTCATTGCGCCGCGTCCGAACGTTGGTCCCAAACTTGAGACCGTGGGGCCGTGTCAAACACGGGCCTGGTTTTCCAGGTAGCAGACCCCCAGGCTGCGCATGGTCTTTACGACCAGATAATTGAATTCGTTGGTATCAGTGCAGCCGCCATTGAAGGCGATGCCTTCGCAACGATTGACGGTTTTTCCGTTGGCATCGGTATCGACAAAGGTTTCGTCGCGGGTCTTTTTTATATGCTTCGCGATCTCATCGTAAGCCTTGTCCCAGGAGATATCTTCCCACTGAGTGGAACCCGGGCGGCGCACTTGCGGCTTGAGCAGTCGCCGGCTGTTCAGGATATCCTGGTAAAGCGACGCGCCTTTAGGGCACAGCGTGCCACGATTGATCGGATGGTCGGGATCGCCTTCCACATGCACCACCTGCGCGGTGACGTTCTTGGCTTTATCGCCCAGCGTATGGATGATCACGCCGCAACTTACCGAACAATACGGACAAGTAGAGCGGGTCTCGGTGGTGCGGGCGATCTTGAGTTCTTTTGCCTGGGCAAGGACCGGGCGGGCATCAAAGCCAAGCAGCAGTGCGGCTGCGCTTCCGGTTCCAACCTTAAAGAATTCACGTCTCGATAAGCCCATAGAGTGGCCTCCTGTCAGGCGCATCACGAGCGATTCTGGAAATGTATGTTGCACCAGCAACGACGCTGGCCGAGCCTTTACGAAATTGCCAACATGCTAGAGCCTGCGAAGATAAATGTCCATTAATATTTTGTAAAGCAAAGGACTCCGGAACGATATTCCCTTTGGCCTTTCACTGTGCGGGGGCCAACGAGAATAAATATAGAGCGAAGAAAAAATACTTCAGCGGAACACAGCCTCAGCCTGTATGCGCCGAGCGCGCGCATCGACTGACTCAATCGCGCAATACCCGGCGGCTTCCTTCAATGTCCCGTTTCCCTCACGATTCCCGTTCCCTGCCGCTTCCTGCTATGCTTTTGAGTTTCGAACTATGTGAAGGATGAATTCATGTTGAGTATGCAAGGCAAGAATGCCGTGGTCTTCGGGGTAGCCAACAAGCGCAGCATTGCGTGGGCCATTGCGCAGCGGTTGAGCGACGCCGGCGCCAAACTCGCCCTAACCTATCAGAACGAGCGGATGAAGGCTGAGGCGCATGATCTTATCTCCTCATTGCCCGGAGCGGAGGCCTTCCAGTGCGACGTTTCCAGTGACGCGGAGATCGAGGCATTTTATGCCCTGCTTAAGCAGCGCTTTGGACAGCTGGATGCCGTGGTGCACTCGGTGGCCTACGCTCCCGCGGAAGACTTAAAGGGCGACTTTCTGAATACATCGCGGGAAGGGTTTCGCATTGCGCATGACGTGAGCGCCTACTCGCTGATCGCGGTGACGCGCGGGGCGGCGCCTCTGATGGCAAACGGCGGCAGCGTGATCACGCTGACCTATTTCGGCGCGGAAAAAGTTGTTCCCGGCTACAACGTGATGGGCGTGGCCAAAGCGTCACTGGAGGCGACGGTCCGCTATCTGGCGTACAGCCTGGGCCCGAGAAAGATCCGGGTAAACGCGATCTCCGCCGGGCCCATCAAGACGCTGGCAGCACGCGGGGTGGGTGATTTCAGCACTATGATGAAGAACCACGCTGAACACGCACCTCTGAAGCGCAACGTGGAACCGAAAGAGGTGGGCGATACGGCGTTGTTCCTGGCCTCGGACCTCGGCTCAGGCATTACCGGCGAAACGCTCTACGTGGATTGTGGCTATAACATCATGGGCTTTTAGGCCGCCGTGTCACGCGCCTGGATACTCGGCATCTACATTGTGGTTGATCTGGCGATTGTGGCCGGAGTGGTGTGGTGCGTGTTTCAACATGTGCCGGTGAGCAAGTATTTTTTTGCCGCGATTCTGCTGTTTCTGCTCAATGGCGCATGGCTGGTGGTGATGACGGTGAGGAAGACGCCGCGCCGGCCGTAAGTCTGATTCTGTAAACCTGAGCGTAGTTGAGGGGCAAGCCTTAACGCCGTATGGTTCATTCCCAGGAAGAACCTTATCCGTACCACGCAATACACCCTTCAGGGTTCGCCTCAATTCCTTTCGACGCTAAATCCACGAGCTCACCCGGCACCCAACTCAGCAGGGCCTTGCCTGAGAACGCAACCCAGGTGTCCCAAGCAGGCGCGTTATCCACGTCGAAAAATCCAACCGAGGCATATTCTGCGCCGCCGCAGGCCAGGTTTTCTTCAGGCCAGTAGGTCAGGAGTCGCCCTTCCGCTTGATGGGCAGCAGTCTGGAGGTGGCTTAATTCAATAACCAGCGCCGCCCGTCTGGAAATAACCGACTGCACGATAAGCCCAAAATCTTCAACCCCACTAAATGAAGCGGAAGGCTGCAGTTCATGAGACCTCAGCCGCTTTGTAAAAGAAGTGAACGAGACAGGATTGGCCTGTGAGACAAGCTCCATGCCACGCTGATAATTCGGAAGTTCCGTGTAATTGCGGTGGCGAATGCGGTTCAACAGGGATCGGCTTTCAACCATTGTTCCGTGCAACAGCTCTCGCGCCCTGTCCATAAGTTCCCTGCGTCGTCTGATCTCTTCATCATCTGCCGGCGTGGCCGTAAGTTGACGATCAGCACACCAGAGAATGGCATCCTTCAGCGATCGCTGAAGATCCGGACGATTTAGGTCGAAAAGGCCGGTCATACGTTGGTCTTCTAATAATAAGCGGACGTCCGGCGGATTTAACTCCATTGGTGTTGGCGGGCCGATCGAGCTACGATCGGGGCTGCAGAACAACCAGTCTTTCGTCTCCGCCCTTATGCTCAATTGCAATCTCCACGTCCCTCTCCTGCGCGAACCTGGCAAACTTCTCGCCCCATTCGATCAGCAGGATGCTTTGTGGCGACATGAGATCGTCAAGGGCCAGCGTATCGAGTTCGCGCTGGGTATCGATGCGGTAGAGATCGATGTGGTAGAGCGTGACCTCGGGGCCGCGATATTCGTGGATGAGGGTAAACGTGGGGCTGGTGACGTCATCGGCTTTGGCTGCCTGGAAGCCCTCCGCAATGCCTTTGACCATAGTGGTCTTCCCTGCTCCCAGGTCGCCGCGCAAAAGCACGATGCTGCCGGGCTTGAGCTCAGCGGCCAGGCGGCGGCCAAGATCTGTGGTCTCTTCGGCGGAGTGGGTGGTAAAGGTCTTCATCGCTGGAGATAGGCGAACTTGCTGAGAGCTTCATCTTCACAAACGGCAAAGGCTTCACCCAGGCAGTTGATGATGTCGGTGGCGATCATGGACTGCTGGCCGTAGAGCGACGCGGCAATATCGCCGGCGAGGCCGTGAAGATAGGCCGCGCGCGCGACGTTCAAGGAGCCAAGCAGAACAAACATCTGGCCGATTTTTTCCATCAACTTGTTTTCCATCGTTTTCTTGATCACAGGATCCTTTGTTTGCTCGTATTCCCGGCCAAGGGCCTGTATCTCCGCGGCAGTAGGAGTTTCCAGGGCAACTTTCCGGAAAATTCCCTGGAGTTCGGGACGCCCGATATCGAGATCAGCATCAACAGTCGCCTTCCATCCCAGCATGCCGGGAAAGTGCTCAAGTTGTGCCAGCAATCCGGCAACTATCCCGGACAACACATCCCCCGATCCGCCTTTCGCCATTCCCGGGTTCCCCGTCAGGTTGATCCATACGTAGTCGCGGGGACTCGCAATCACGGTGCGATGCCCCTTGAGGACAACCGTACAGAGAGACTGGGTTGCTGCCCGCAAGGCCATCCTTATTCTGCTGGTCTGGACCTCAATGGTTCCAATATTCAGGAGGCGGCCCATTTCACCGGGATGCGGAGTCAGCACGCGTATTTCCCCAAACATCTGCTGTCCCTCAGCCTCGTCGGGTTGAAGCTCTTCAATGTGTCCGGCAAATGCGTTCAGACCATCAGCGTCAATGACCAGCTGAACGGGACAGATCCCGACAAAGTCGCGCACAAACTCCTGGGTTTCCGGATGGCTGCTCAAACCGGGACCGAGCACAACCACGTTCTTGCCCTTCAATAGATCCTCCCT
>DASTPO010000384.1:0-20501 GCA_035762225.1 Candidatus Angelobacter sp. | reverse complement strand
GTTTGCCCAGGATGCTTCCACATCGCTCTCTGATCTGGAGAGGCAGCAGGAAGCGCGGCGGCAAAACGTGATGGAAGTGATGGCTTCGGCCTCGCAGGTGCGCAACCAGATCATCCAGGCGGAAGAACACATGACCGCGCTGGAGCGGGAAGCGCAGCGGCTGGACCGGGAAGCTTCCGCGGCGCAGCTGGATATCGAAGGCTTTGGCGGCAAACGTGGCCAGATCGCCTTTGAGTTTGAATCGATCACACAGACGGCGACGGCGTTAGGCGCGCGGATCGTGGACATCCGGCTACAGATAGAGAGCAAGCGCAAAGAGGAAGAAGAGCGCAAGCGCAACCTGGACACCCTGCGCGCGGAATACGCCACGGCGCTCGGCAAGAAGAGTTCGCTGGAGTCGGTAATCAACGAGCATGGATACTCCACGGAGTCGGTGAAGCGGCTGTTCCAGTCGGGCGCGATCGGCAATGGTTTTACGCCGGCTGGCGTGCTGGCGGACTTCCTGGAAGTCGAGACCAGGTATGAGAGCGTGGTGGAAGAGTTTCTGCGCGACGAACTGAACTATGTGGTGGTGAAATCCTGGGATTCAGCCAATGAAGGCATGCGCCTGCTGCAATCTGACGTGGACGGGCGAGCGACTTTCCTGGTGCATCCGGAGGATTCACAGGCCAAGTTCTCGTTTGCGGCCAATGACGCGCCGCCGCCGACCTCTCCGCGCAAGGAAGAGCTGGTGTCGCTCAAGAATTGTATTCGCGTGCTCGACGGCTTTGGCCGTTCGCTGGAAGTGGTGCTGCCCAAGCTGCGCGACGGCTACATCACGGCAGACGTGAATATCGCGCGCAATCTGGCTCTCGAAAATCCCGATGCCTACTTTCTCTCGGCGAGCGGCGAGTGCTTCCATAACGTGACCGTCACCGGCGGCAAGCAGCGCAAGGAAGGCCCGCTCTCGCTCAAGCGCGAGCTGCGCGAACTGGTCAAGCTGGCCGGCGATCTGGAAGCCGCTATCCAGGGTGAGCAATCCCGGGTGCAGACTCTGGGGCGTGAACATGCCGAGCTGGGCAAACTGCTCTCCACCCTGGAAGAAGAGCGCCGCGAGGCGGAAAAGCAGGCGCTGACCTCAGGGCATGCGCTCAAGCAGATGGAAACCGAACTGGCGCGCACCGAGCAACGGCTGAATACCTATCGCCTGGAGATCGAGCGAACGCGGTCTGAGCGTAATGAGAAGGAAAACGTTGTGGCAGAGAAGCGCGAGCAGGCCGAAGCGCTGGAGCAAAAACGCCAGGCGCTGGAAGACGAGATGAAGGTCGCGCAGCAACGGCTGGTTTCACTCAAGACCGCGCGCGAGGAGGCGGCGCAGAGCGCATCAGAAGCGGCATCACGGCTGGCCGTGGTCGAGGAGCGTCGCCGCACCGCCGCATCCGCGCTGGAGCGGATTGAGGCGCTTTCGGCGGAGGCGGGCAAGCGGGTGGAGTCCCTGCGTACGCAGATTGAAGCAGCGGCAGCGGAGAAAGTTCAGCGCGAGGCGGAAAACACTCAAATCGCCCAGCGGCTGGAGGCGCTGGCTGCCGAAAAGGCGGCTGCTGAAGCGACGGGAGTCCAGTTACAGCACGAATCGGAGCAGGTTCGCGCACGCATTGCGGAGATTGACCAGGAGCTGAAAGCCGCCCGCTTCCAGCTGGACGCGGCGCGCGAGCGCAAGGGCGAACTGGGGACACAGCTGGCCAAACTGCAATCCGATCTGGGCCACATGGCGGAGTCCTGCCTGAACGAGCTGGGCATCACCGCGGAGGAGTTGCGCTCGAATCGCGACATTCCCATGGTCGAGGGCGAGCAGCTTACCATCGAGGAAACTGCCTACCGCGAGATGCGCACGAAGCTGGACAACATGGGCCCGGTCAACATGATGGCCCTGGAAGAATTCAAGGAAACAGAGCAACGCCACGTGTTCCTGGAGACCCAGCGCAAAGACCTGCTGGATTCCATCGAGAACACGCAGGCAACGATCAAGGAAATCGACGAGTTCTCGCGGCAGAAGTTCCAGGAAGCTTTTGAGCGCATCAATGAGAATTTCCAGTTCACCTTCCGCAAGCTGTTTGGCGGCGGCCAGGCGTTCATGCGCCTGACCGACGAAATCAACACGGCGGAGAGCGGCATTGACGTGGTGGCTTCGCCTCCGGGCAAGAAGCTGCAAAATGTGCTGCTGCTCTCCGGTGGAGAGAAGGCGCTGACGGCGTTGTCGTTGCTGGTGGGAATCTTCCAGTATCAGCCCAGCCCCTTCTGCATCCTGGATGAAGTGGACGCGCCGCTGGACGAGGCCAACATCGGCCGCTTTACCGAACTGATCCGCGAGATGGCGGTGCAGACGCAGTTCATCATCATCACGCATAGCAAGAAAACCATGTCGATTGCACCGGTGATGTATGGCGTGACCATGCAGGAGCCGGGTGTATCCAAGATTGTTTCAGTGAAGTTCGGCTTGGATGGACTGTCACAGCGGGCTGCCTCGGCCTAGGAACAGGTTCTATCACCACGCGTAAAATATGCGCGAAGAAAATGCACGTCTGTAACTTGAAAGAACTCCCTGACCTGTCGCGTCTGGCGCACAGCCAGACATCATCGTTCGACTCACCTCCATTCATGTGCCCCTCAGCCTCATGCCGTTGGGCTTCACGCCAGGCGGCCATCAAGAGTGTGCTGCTTGTGCTGCTGATGTTTTTCTGGGCAAGTTTAGGCGCGACCCAGCATGTTCAGGCCGACCGGATTGTGATTGTCAAGTCTGCGCGAACAATGACGTTGTTCAGCGGGGGCAAGGTTCTGAAGATATACAAAGTTGCCCTGGGAGGTGTCCCGGTGGGCGCCAAGCAGGTGCAGGGCGACCATAAGACGCCGGAAGGCGAATATACGATTGACTCCCGGAAATTGAACAGCCAGTTTCACCGGGCGCTGCACATCTCCTATCCCAACGCGGCGGACAGGGAGCGCGCGCATAAGCTCGGCCAGCCCCCCGGAGGCGATATTATGATCCACGGGCTCGCCGATTCTTTTGCCTACCTGGGCCCTTTGCACCGGCAAACCGACTGGACGGACGGCTGTGTGGCCGTTACCAACGCCGAGATTGAAGAAATATGGGGCCTGGTCCCGAATGGCACCCGCGTCGAGATCAAGCCATAAGACGACGCCGAAGGCGCAGATTGCTTTTTGGCAGCGAGCGGAAAAGGAGCCCGATTTTTCCCCGGCGGGAAATTTTTTTTCGCGCCGGAGTTTAATTCGCGATAACGGGTACTACAAACGCCATCGAAAATCAATGTGCTTATCTCCGCAATCCATGCGGGTTTTAGCGGCTGTGCATTTCGCGGATTTTTTAAACATGAAAACTTTTGCGATCTCAAAAAAAATCGCTTTTTCGGTGGTTGACAAAAAAAGTTGAGCGGCTAGAATACGACCTCGCCCACGTATTTCTGCCATGACCAGTCACACAACTCAAAGCCGAATCCTGTTACAGACCAATTTCCCGGAACTCACGCTGCACGCGCGCGGCAAGGTGCGCGATCTCTACAGCCTGAACGAGCACCTGCTGTTTGTCGCCACAGACCGAATTTCAGCGTTTGACTATGTGCTGGCAACCGGCATTCCAGAAAAAGGCCGCGTGCTGACGCAGCTGTCACTTTTCTGGTTTGATTTTCTCAAGGACGTGGTGAAGAACCACCTGGTGACCGCGCGGGTGGAGGAATATCCTGCGCCGCTCAAAAAATATGCCGACGACCTGCGCGGGCGCTCCATGCTGGTGAACAACGCGCAGATGATCGACATCGAGTGCGTCGCGCGCGGATACCTCTCCGGTTCAGGCTGGAAAGAATACCAGCAGACCGGCGCGGTTTGCGGCATCAAGCTGCCGCCCGGACTCAAGGAATCAGACAAGCTTCCGGAACCGATCTTTACTCCCGCCACCAAGGCGCTGACCGGCCACGACGAGAATATCTCGATTGAAGAGATGGCCAAGCGGACGGGAAAAGAGCTGGCAGAGAAACTGCGTGATTTGACGTTAAAGATTTACAAGACCGCGGCCGACTATGCGGCGGGGCGCGGCATTATCATCGCCGACACTAAATTCGAATTTGGGCACACTTCCCAGGGTCTTATTCTGGCGGATGAGGTCCTTACACCCGATTCCTCACGCTTTTGGCCGGCCGATAAATACCAGCCGGGACGCGCGCAGGAATCGTTTGACAAGCAGTTTGTTCGCGATTATCTGGAATCAATCAAGTGGAACAAGCAGCCACCGGCGCCCGGCTTGCCGGACGAAGTGGCGCGCAAGACGAGTGAGAAATACATCCAGGCTTACAAGATCCTGGCGGGACGCGAACTGCCAGCGGGTTGAGTTGCTGATGGCATGAATGCACTAGATTGGATCATTCTCGTGATCATGCTATTTTCGGCGCTCCTGGCGGCGGCCCAGGGATTTTTCTTTGAGATTATCTGCCTGGCAGGCGCGGTACTGGGGTTCCTGCTGGCGGCATGGGGATACGGCAAGCTGGCTCCATGGTTTGTTCAGTACGTCAAGCTACCGGCTTTTGCCGACTTGGCGGGGTTTCTAACGATTTTTGTGTCGGTCGTTCTGCTGGCAGGGGCCATCGCCAGAATCACGCGATGGATGATTCACGAAGCGGGACTCCGATCCGTGGACCGGGCGCTGGGGGCTGCGTTTGGTTTTATCCGGGGAATGGTGATCGTGACCGCCGGGTTGATGGCGATCACGGCGTTTGCACCCGAGTCAGAAGAATTGTCTGGCTCACAACTGGCGGGATATTTTCTGGTGGCAGGACGTGGCGCTAGCTGGCTTGCGCCCTCTGATGTGCGCCAGAAGTTTCGCGCCGGAATCTCCAAACTCCGCGGGGCAACTGGTCCAGGAACGACAAACAAGTAAATAAAAGCTCAACGGCGGCATGCGGAAAGCGAGGGAGAATCTGTGAAGGACCAGCTCGAAGGACTCGTGGCACAGATGTATAGCAGCGGCATTCTTTACTCTGAGGCCGTACGTGAATTCAAGAAGCGCTTCATCATGAACGTCCTGCAGCAAAATCGGGGAAACCAGTGCAAGGCCGCGCGCGAACTGGGCATGCACCGCAATACCCTCAGCCGGACCATCGCGGAGCTCAAGCTGGATGTGCGCCAGCTGCGTGATGGAGGGCGCCGTCCGGTGAGGAGCGAAAAGCCGCTGCCGCTGGAAAAGCAGAAGCTGGTCCGCTAGCCGCAGCCCGGTCCGCAGTATTTGAATCCAATCCAAGGTGCAAACTCTGGTGCCACCGCTCGCCGGCCCGAAGGCATTTGTCCGTCCCGGGTTCCGCTGGGACGCCGCTCACGCTTACCTCTTTGATATCGACGGAACGCTGCTGAATAGCCGCGATGCCGTTCACTACTTCTCCTTCCGCCACGCGGTGCGCCAGGTATTCGGCATGGACCTGAGCATTGAGGGTGTGCCGGTGCATGGCAACACTGATCCCGGCATCGTTCGGGCAGTGTTGCGGCGCGCGGGTATGGATGACGCACGCATTAATGCCCATATGCCCGAGATCGTGGGACTGATGTGCGCGGAAGTTGAGCGCAATCACGATGCGTTGCGCCCGGAGCTCTGTCCTTCGATACCTGAATTGATCGCCTATCTGCGCGGCCGCGACAAGCTGCTGGGCGCAGCCTCCGGCAACCTGGAGACCATTGGCTGGCTGAAGCTGGAGAAATCCGGTTTGCGGCCGGCTTTTGCTTTTGGATCGTTTTCGTTCCCCCGAGAATCCCGCTGTGACATTTTTCGCCACGGAGTTGATCTGGCCCGGCAACGGCTTGGACAGCAGGCCGTGGTCGCCGTGATTGGCGACACGCCCTCCGACGTGGAGGCCGCGCATGCGGTGGACGCGCCTGTGATCGCGCTGGCAACTGGGATCTTCAGCTTTTCCGATCTTATGGCCTGCTCCCCGGATGCATGCTTCGGCTGCGGAACCGATCTCCTGGAGTTTGCAAGCTAAACTCTTACTCCACTGCTGAGCCTGACGCCGGCGCATCCTGCTCGGCCAGCCTCAGTTGAGTGCGAGCCACGGAGGAAGTTCGGTGGCGAAGGGCGGCCGGCGAATTTTGCTGGTGCATTCGGCGTCGACTTTTTCGCTCGATCCGGTGGCGATAAAGCTGGAAAATATCTCGCTTAGACAAGGCCCATCTATCTGGTGGCCCAGGTATCGGATCCGGAGTTGCCGGCCGTGGGGAAGGAATTTGAGCGCGCTCTCGCCGAACCGTGGCGGACTGGAGCCATCGACTTCACCGGAGATCATCAGCACGGGAATATCGGATTTTACAAAATCGGTGTAGCTGGGGGCGATCGCTCCTTTCGGCCATTCCTGGCAGGCCTCCATGTGGCGTTTCACCCGCTCTTCACCCACAAACGTCCCTTTGGTTTCATTCACAACATCCTGATCGGTGATAAAGGGAACACCCTCCGAACAGGTTACGGTGAAGTACATTCCGCGGGCTATGCCGGCGCCCGGGCCAAGGGTCAGGGCTGCGGCTTCAAACGGCAGATAATCATTCAGGTAAGCCCGATGAATGATGAATGGCACAAACCGCTGCGTATTGGTGGAGTACATCGCCAGCCGGATGCGCTCCACAAAGCTGGAACGGAATACCGTGATCTGAACGGGTTTTTTGGCCACAGGGTCGAACAGTTCCATTGGCAGGGGCCCCTTGTCGAAGCGGGAGAGGACTGCGGCAAATTCATTTTGCAGGTCCGGGAAGGAGCGCCGGCAGGTCTCATCGGCGGCGCAATCGGTAAAGAGCAGGTCCATGGCGCGCTGTGCGCTGCGGGGAAAGAGCAGTGGTTGCTTGACGTTGGGAGTGGCAACCCCGACCAGAAAAACCGAGCGCACGTGATCCGGATGCTGACGCAGATAGACCTGGGCGGCAATGGTGCCATAGGACGCGCCCAGGAGGTCGATTTTGGCGTAGCCAAGGGCCGCACGGACGTCATCCAGGTCGTCCATGGCGATGGGAGTGGTATAGAGGCGCAGATCAGCGATAGTCTGCAATTTCTCACGGCAGGCGCGGACTGCATCGGGGAGAAGTATGTTGGCGAAATACGCTGCCAGGTCCCGCGGATTATCGCCAACATCGCAGTTGAGCGGATTGGAGCCGCCGGTACCACGCTGGTCCACGAAGACCAGGTCGTGATTCTGGCGAACGGAGGCGAGGATGCCGCGATGGGCGAGCTCAACCATGGTGGTGGCAGCCGCCCCAGGCCCGCCGTGCAGCGGGAAGATGGCGTCCGGCAGGGGGTTGGAGCTTATCGCCTTCAGCACCACCAGCTTGAGCTGAATGGTGCGCCCAGACTTTGCCGCACGGTTCTCAAACACTTGATACGTTCCGCAGCGTGCTTCGCCTTCCACCCCAGGGAGTTTGCAGCCATGCAGCATCAGGGCTCCGGAGGAGGTTGAGACCACTGAGTGCCCGCGCAAAAGACCCGTGATAGCCATCGTAACGAGGCAGAGTGAAAATGCGGCTGTCGCAACCACTTTAACGTTCGCCATAGTTTATTGTTCCCGACCGGCAGGAGATTAGACTCCGCTGAAGCCCATTATGTCCCGCTGCCCTGTTGAACCCAATACCCCCACCAAAGCTCAGAAGTCAGCGCCAAAAGGAACGGTGCGCGAGCCTGACCGTAATTTATTGCAAAACTTAGGTAATCCGCCGCAATATTCCCGGCGTGAATCGTTCTGAATAACGTTACAATGAATCTTCCCGAATGAAGACTTGTTTCGCCATCCTGTCGCTGTTTGTCTGTCTCGCCTGTATGGGCGCGGAGGGGCCGAAGTCCGCTGTGTCCAGGCAGGACATGAAACGAGCGGAAAAGGAATTCAAGAGCGCAATTGAGCTGCAAAAGAAGGGCAGGATTGACGATGCGCTGCTGGCGGCCACGCGAGCGGTGGAACTGGTGCCGTCGAATGTTGAATACCTAACCACGGCCGAGATCCTGCGGCAGCAACTGGTTGGCGATCACCTTGAGCAAGGCAACCGGCTGGCTGCGGGCGGAGATTCCGACGGTGCTTCAAAGCATTTCCGCACGGCACTGGGAATTGACCCGCAGAACACGTACGTCGCCCAGCGATTGCATGACGTCGCTCCTCCCGATCCTGACCCGGAGCATGCGCACCTGATGCAACTGCTGGCCGCGGTGGATGAAATCAACCTGCAACCCCTGGCCGGCAGAAAAAGCTTTCACACGCAGGGCGATGTACGCCAGCTTTACACGCAAATCGGGACCACGTTTGCGATCTCCATGCAGTTTGACCAGAACATGACGAACCGGTCGCTGCGCTTCGACCTGGATAATGTGGATTTTTACACCGCCATGGAGATGGCGGGCAAGATGACCAAGACTTTCTGGTCTCCCATGTCGAGCCACGAGGCCATGATCGCCACCGACAGCCTGGAAACACGGAAGCAATATGAACGGCTGGCCCTGCGCACGTTCTATATCGGAAACATAGAGGCGCCTACCGACCTGAACGATCTGGTGAACGTGCTGCGCACGGTTTTCGACATGAAATTCGTGAACGTACAGCCGAGCCGGAACATGATTACGGTGCGCGCGCCGCGGGAGCAGGTGGAAGCTGCCGCCAGCCTGCTGGACAACCTGATGGATGCCAAGCCGGAGCTGATCCTGGACATCAAGGAATTTGAGGTTGACACCGATAACCTGCGGGACATCGGCATCAACATGCCGACGGGCTTCCAGGTATTCAATATTCCATCGGAGATTCGGCGCGTCCTGGGAGCTGACGCGCAGCCGGTGATTGATCAATTAAATGCGACCGGGACCATCGATCCAACCAAGATTTCGCCTTCCGATCTGAGTAATCTTTCCGGCTCGCCGTTGCTGGCGCCATTCTTATTCTTCGGCAAAGGACTGGGACTGACAGGATTTACCGTTCCTTCGATCAGCGCCAAACTGGCGATGAATTCGTCAATCGCCACCAACCTTGAGCATGTGACGCTGCGGGCAATTGACGGCGAGGCTGCGACGTTCCGGCTGGGGACGAAATTCCCCATCGTCAACAGCACTTTTACCAGCGTGGCCTTCAGCCACGCCGGCCAGACCCAGCTCGGCAATACGCCCCAATTCACTTACGAAGACCTGGGACTGACGTTTAAAGCGACGCCACACTACCATCCGAACGGTGAAGTAACACTCGTCCTGGACCTGAAGATTCAGGGGTTGGGCGCGTTGCAGGTCAACAGCATTCCCGACATAACCAGCCGGGGATATTCCGGGACGATTACGGTGGAGGACGGCGAGCCGTCAGTCATCATGGGTTCAGTCACGGAGCAGGAAATCCGCTCAGTTCAGGGGCTTCCATTGCTGAGCGAACTGCCGGGACTGCGGACGTTCCTGAGCACGAACTCCAAGGACAGGACCCACAGCGAGCTGTTGATGGTGGTGACGCCGCACGTGGTGCGCAAGCCGTTCCACGATAAAGGCAACAGCGTCTTCTGGACGCTGAACCCCTAGACCTATTCGGCCCAGTCAACGTTTTTCAATGAGAGATGCAAATCGGGAGCGGTCTGGCTTCACCAGGCGCTCCCGATGATAGCTATGCCTGATCAGGCTATTTGTCCGCGTGATCTATCTCAAACTGGACCAGGGTCTTCAACTGTTCGTAGGGGATATTGGCGATGGCCTGCACCATGCGTCCGTTCATAAAGACCGTAGGAGTCGAGTTCACGTCGAGAGACTGGCCCAGGTCCAGCGATTTCTTGATGCGGGCGTCGGTTTCCGGCGAGGCAGCGCAGGCTGAGATTTTTTGTGCGTCGTAACCAGCCGCGGTAGCCAATTCTTTTAGTTTATCGTCCGCAGTGGCCAGGGCGATTGCGCCCTGGTTTTCGAAGACGCTGTCAACGAACTTCCAGAACGCATCCTTGTCCATCTGGCCGGCGCAGTCCGCATATTGCGCGGCCTTCATGGCCCAGGGATGCACGGTAGCCGGGAGCGGAAATTGCTGAAAGGTAAAGCGGGCCTGCGGAAAATCGGCCTGCAACTTTTCCAGGATCGGCTGCGCCGCCTTGCAATGCGGGCATTCCAGGTCGCTGAATTCGACTATCTGAATCTTCGGATTCGCACCGCTGCGGCTGGGGCCGAACACGCCTTGCAGCTTGGCCCGGTTGCCAACATATGGATTCGGCCCAAAAGGGATCATCTCTCCGATGATGGCGTGCTCGCTGCCTCGGGCTATGTATATATGCTGCGGGGCCTGCTTGTTGATGGCAAGGGTGACATCCGCGATTCCGGCAATGGCTGATGCGCGAATGTCATAGATTGTCCAACTCAGTCCCGGGTCATAGCCCAGTGTGCGCTTGAGGGCGGCATCAACGTCAGCCTCAGTTGGTAGAGACGCCGCAGGGGCTACCTTGGCGGCCGGCTTATTCGGTGCAGCAGCCGTCTTGGCGGCAGGCTTGCTGTGGGACGCGGACTGGGCCGCACCGAGGACGAAGGTAAGAGAAAGCGAGATTAACAAAGCAAATTTATATTTCGTCATGTGGGATTCAGACTTCCGATTTTTGAGCGATAGGAAAACGCCTGCCAAAACCAAAGGCCTTGGGAGTGATTTTTAAGCCCGGCGCGGCCTGCTGCCGCTTGTACTCGCTGCGTTCGATCATGCGAATCACGTCGGCCACGAGTTTCACGTCATAGCCGCGCTCCGCGGCTATCTGTTCAGCCGTACGGTAATCTTCGACGTAGTCTTCCAGAATATTGTCCAGGATTTCGTAGGGAGGCAGTGTATCAGAGTCCTTTTGGCCGGGCCGGAGCTCCGCGGAAGGGGGCTTTTCGATCGTGGATTGTGGAATTACCGGCTTACGCGAGTTCACGTAACGGCTGAGGCTGTACACCATGGTCTTGGGGACGTCAGAAATAACACCCAGGCCACCCACCATATCGCCGTAAAGAGTGCAGTAGCCCACACCCAACTCTGATTTGTTGCCGGTGGTCAGCACCAGCTCGCCAAACTTGTTGGACATAGCCATCAGGATGTTGCCGCGGATACGGGACTGGATGTTTTCTTCCGCCACATCCTCCGGCAAGCCTGAGAAAACCGGGGCAAGCGCTTCCCGGTAGCAGGAGAAAATTTCCCCAATGGGAATCACCTCAAAACGAATACCGAGTTTGCACGCCAGCTCGCGCGCATCTTTCACGCTGTGCTCGGAGGAGTATTGGCTGGGCATGGCGACGCCAGTAACATTCTCTTTGCCCAGCGCATCCACGGCGATGGCCGCGGTAAGCGCGGAATCAATCCCGCCACTAAGCCCCAGGATGGCCTTGCTGAAGCCGCATTTGCGCACATAGTCGCGGGTCCCGAGCACAAGGGCGGCGTAGGCGCTGGGATCGCCTACCGCGACCTGCTCATGCATATCTCCCTGCATGGTTTCCGTGTCAAACAGGATCAAGTCTTCCGTGAAAGATTTGGCCTGGGCCACGATTCGGCCATCGGGGGCGATGACCATGCTGGAGCCATCGAAAATCAGGCTGTCATTGCCGCCGACCTGGTTTACGAAGAGAACCGGTACCTTGTTGTCACGGGCGATGGTTTCCAGCATCTGGCGGCGTAGCTCACGCTTGCCCAGATGGAAGGGCGACGCGGAGATATTCAGCACCAGGTTGGCGCCGGCATGCAGCAGCTCATCCACAGGGTCCACGCTGTACAGGCGGCGATGCCAGAAGTGCTTGTCGTTCCAGGCATCTTCACAGATGGTGAGCGCCAGCCGTTTCTCGCCGATGAAAAAAAGCTTTTGCGCATCGGCAGGATCGAAATAGCGCAATTCGTCAAAGACGTCATACGTGGGCAGGAGCATTTTCGATTGGACGAACTGCACGGCGCCATCGCGCAGTACGGCTGCGGAGTTCATTACCGATTTTCCGGTTTCCTCTTTGGCCGGAGAGACAAAGCCGCAGACCACCGTGATCTGGGGCACAGCCTGCGCAATTTCCTGCACCACCTTCTGGCTGCGGGCAACAAAAGCCGGTTTTTCCAGCAGATCGCGCGGAGGATAACCACAAACAGCAAGCTCGGGAAAAAGGGCCACGGACGCGCCAGACGCATGGGCCTCTCGGGCGGATTCTATGATCTTTTTTGAATTACCGCTGAAATCGCCAATCGTGGGGTTGATTTGCCCGAGCGCAATCTTCACATATTTAGTGTAAACCGCTGCCCGCTTTCGCGTCAGCCCTTTAGAGCGGAGGCTGTTTGGCGGGTTCCGCAGGCGATTGCTGACTGCTGTCTGGCGTCTGCTGCGGGGCTTGAGCCGGTTGCTTTCCGTTCGTACCCCATTGCGGCTCGTCCGGATGAGGGTCCTGCCCTTGCGCGCCTGTCGAACCACCGGCAGGCTGCGGAGCAGGCTCGGCCTGTTCGTCGGGCCGCTTGAGCGTGGGCCGGTGAGCCGGCTGGTCCGGCTGGGGCGCCCCGCTTACCGATTGCGGCTCAGGGCTGGCTTTGAGCGCGGCCAGGGTGGGAACGCCATCCACCACCTCAACCTCTTTTTGCGTCTTCACGATGATCTCGCCGCCGACCTTGGCGATTTTCACCTGCACCACTTCGTCGCCAATAAAGCGGACGAACACCACGTCCTGCGGCGCGGTCCCGTAGATCCATTCTTCATAAGCGCGGCCTTGTTCATCTTTCTCGCGTACTTTTTGTTGCGGGCGGTCCTTGGCCATGACCACCATGTCATGGTTCATGCCCACGAGGATCTCATGTTTTTTTACGGCTTCCTTGATCTTCGGCGGCATGGTATCGACAAAGACCTCGGCCGCGGTCTTCACGGAAAAATCAAGCACGGGACTGAGCAGAAGCTTTAACTCCGGACCGGTCATCTCCGGCACATGTTTTTTGAAAGCGACGGTAATTGCAGCTCCTGTGGGCTTTGCACCATTGGGGTCAACGCCGCCACTGGTGCCGCCCAGCCCGGAAATCTCTATGTGCTGATACCACTTGGTCTTTTTCTTGGGTCCGCCGTTGATCTCAAAATAGATGGACTTATCACGGAACACGATGTTGGTGATCTGAACACGATCGCCGACCTTGGCCGCGGCGCCCTGGATCTGAGCGGCCTTATAGAGCTCCGCATCTCCTGGCCGGACCACTCCATCGTCTTCGATGACCATATTTTTCTCACCCACAGGGAAGTATTTCCGCACGTGGACGAACTCGGCATCAAGAACCCGGATGAGCTGCATTTTGGTGGTCGGGGTAAGCGCGGGGCGTTCATCAAGCTCCGCCGGCTTGAGGCGGGGAGCGTCACTGGGCAGCGGCGCCGCAATCGGCGGGGCAGGCTGGCCGGGCCTGGTGGCATCACCATTCGTTGGTGTGACCGTGATAGGCGCGGATTGGCCCATAACCAGGCCGGAGGCGGTTAAAACCAGGGAAAGACTAAATGCGGCACGGCGTAACATGGGAACACCTGTGGCTGCTGTCCTCTTTATCATTCTCTAAATTAGGCCAATTATCAACACATTTAGCAGCCACTTTGCTTAGATGCGGGATGGCTGTAGAAGGTGAGATTTACTTCGTCCCAGAGCTCCTCATCCGTAGGATCACTCTGCTCCCAGTGAGCGCCCGCTGACGGAAAGCCCCTCACGCGCGACGATTGCCGGGAGCACCTGCCCACCGTAGCTCCTGACGGCGGCGGAAACGTGATCCCGTGTCTCCGGTTCGGTGAGAAAGACCACACAGCCGCCACCGCCCGCTCCGCACACCTTGGCAGCCAGCGCTCCCTGGCGAAGTGCGACAGCAACCAGCTTTTCGATCATGGGTGTGCTGATTTTTGGCGCATTGGTTTTGCGCAGCTTCCATTCTTCCCGCAGAAGCTTGGCCACCTGCTTCCAGTCTGCCATGGAGAGAGCCTGATGCATGGCGCGGGCGATCTCGCCGATGCGCTCAAAATTATGGAATATCTTTTTGTCGCCGTTGATATGGGACTTGAACACTTCCCAGTTATTGATTCCCGACTTGCGCGGCGCTCCGGTATATACCAGCACAAAACGCCGGTCCAGTTCCTCCGGGGCCACGCGCACGGCGGCGTGGTGAATGCCGTCAGGATCGAGATGGATGGCGCTGACGCCTCCATAAAGCGCGGGATAGTAGTCCTGGCACCCGGTAGGCACCTTGATGAGCTGCGCTTCCACGTTCTGCGCGATCACACGAATCTGCTCGCGATCGAGCTTTTTGCCGGTAAAGCGCGCCAGGGCGGCGGTGGTGGCGATCATGAGCGCGGATGAGCCGGAAATGCCGGCCCCGGCGGGAGATTCCGAGTTGGTCTCAATTTCAAAGCCGCCGTCCGGAGCAAAGAATCGCGCCAGGTAGGCCGCCAAAGGATGCTTGAATTTGTGCGCGGAACACAGGTGCTCAAAGTTGGAGAATTCTTCTTCCACTTTGGTGTCAATCGATTTGAATCGGATTTTGTGATCCGTGAGACGGCTGACGCGGCAGCGGGTAAGGACGTTGACGGCGAAATTGACGGTGACAGCCCCCGGATGAAAGAGGTAAAGCGGCCATAAGTCCATGGTGCCGCCGGCCAGATCCACCCGGCAGGGTGCGTGCGCAACGATCGTTCCGGGAGGAGGCAAATTTATTCCGTAAAGAAGCGTGCCATCTGGCGAAATTTGTTGTAGCGGGCGTCCAGGAGCTTTTGCACCGGCTGGTGCTTTAGTTCGTTAAAGTGTTTTGACAGAACTTCATCCACCAGGGCCGCCGCGGCATCGTGATCAAGGTGGGCTCCGCCGTCGGGCTCGGGAATGATCTCGTCGATAATTTCCAACTCTTTCAGGTCAGGAGCGGTAATGCGCAGCGCCTGCGCCGCGATCTCCTTCTTGGACGCGTCACGCCACATGATGGAAGCGCAGCCTTCGGGTGAAATCACCGAATATACGGAGTTTTCCATCATGAAGACGCGGTCAGCAACCGCGATGGCCAGCGCGCCCCCGCTGCCGCCTTCACCGGTGATGGTGCAGAGGATCGGGACTTCAATGCGGGCCATCTCACGCAGGTTGCGGGCGATGGCTTCAGCCTGGCCGCGCTCTTCCGCGCCCAGCCCCGGGAACGCGCCCGGTGTATCCACAAACGTAAAGATGGGGCGGCCGAATTTTTCCGCCATCTTCATACAGCGGAGCGCTTTGCGATAGCCCTCAGGATTTGCCTGGCCAAAATTGCGATAGACCCGCTGTTTGGTGTCCCGGCCCTTCTGGTGCCCAATCACCATCACGTTCTCGCCGTGGTATCGGGCCATGCCGCACAGAATTGCAGGATCGTCGCCAAAGCCGCGGTCGCCGTGGACCTCACTCCAGTCAGTGAAGAGGCGCTCCACGTAATCCAAAGTAAAAGGACGCTGGGCGTGCCGCGCCAGTTCGGTCTTCTGCCAGGCGTTGATGTGAAGCCGGATCTGTTCGCGGAGAAAATTGATCTGGTGCTGGAGATGCTTCAGTTGCAGACGGGCTTCATGGTCAGCGGTGGCGCGCGTCTCCAGCAGAGCCACTTGCTCCTCAATCACCTCTAATTGTCTCTGCGCTTTTACTGCTGGATCCAACGATCACTCCGGCTAATCAATGATTTGAACCGCGCCCCGTCCGCACAATTCTTCCACGCGGGTGATAAAGCTGCGGTCCGCACAGATATTATATCTGTCGGCCTCCATCACCACCATGAAGTCGCCAGTTCGTTCCATGGCAAACATCACTTTGGCCTCGCCTTTACGCTCGTGGCAGATGGCGTGCAGCGCGTCCACGGTTGCTTCAGTCGCGGTGTCCAGAGGAATACGAATCCTGACTGAGCGGGGGAGCTTGGGCTTGGCTTCCTCCAGCGGCGTGAGCTGGCTGATGGCGATCTTGGCATTGGAGCCCTCTTCCACTCGGATGCTGGCGCGAACCAGCATGGGAATTTCCTGCTTCAGGATGGTTTGCAGGCGTTTATAGGCCTCGGGAAAGACGATGGCTTCAATCGTGCCGGTCATATCTTCCATTACGGCCTGGGCGTAAAGATCGCCCTTGCGGGACTTCAGCACCCGGACGTTGGAGACAATTCCCGCGGTGTTGATTTCGTCGCGACCGGTGCCGGTGGTCATGGCAGCAATTGCTTCGACGGAGAGGGCGCGGAAGTCTTCCAGCTTGTCCCGGTATTTCTCCATGGGGTGTCCGGTGATGAAGAAGCCAAGCACTTCTTTTTCGCTGGTGAGGCGCTGGTGCTCGTCCCATTCAGGAACGCTGGGCAGCTTTTCAGCGGAGCCGTTGGATGATTCATCCTGAAAGACGCCGAAAAGTCCGTGCTGGCCGAGTTCGGCGTCACGCTGTGTCTTCTGGGCGCGCTCCATGGCTTTATCGAGCACGGCCATGAGCTGGGCACGGTAGCCAAAATCATCCATGGCGCCGGCCTTGATCAGGGATTCCAGGACCCGCTTGTTCAACAGGCGGAGGTCGACTTTTTCACAGAACTCAAAGATGGAGCTGAAGCGGCCAAGCTCCTTGCGCGCGGCGGTGATCGATTCGATGGCGTTGCGGCCGACGTTCTTTACCGCCGCCAGACCAAAGCGTATCGCGTCGCCGTGCGGGGTGAAATTGGAGTCGCTGACGTTGATGTTCGGCGCCTCCACGGGAATCTTGATCTCGCGGCATTCGTTAATGTATTTGACCACGTTGTCGGTGTTGCCCATCTGCGAAGTCAGCAGCGCGGCCATGAATTCCACGGGATAATGCGTCTTGAGATAGGCCGTCTGGTAGGCCAGCAGAGCATAGGCCGCGGAGTGGGACTTATTAAAACCATAGCCGGCGAACTGCTCCATGAGATCGAAGATCTTGACGATCTTCCTCTCCGGGAAGCCGCGTTCCACCGCGCCCTTTACGAAGCGGTCACGCTGTTTGGCCATTTCTTCCGCAATCTTTTTACCCATGGCGCGGCGCAGCAGGTCGGCCTCGCCGAGAGAGTATCCCGCCAGCACGTTGGCGATCTGCATGACCTGTTCCTGGTAGACGATGACGCCCAGCGTCTCCCTGAGCAGCTCTTCCAGTTGCGGCAGCTCGTACTCGACTTTTTTGCGCCCCCACTTGCGGTCAATGAAGTCATCGATCATGCCGCCCTGGATGGGGCCGGGGCGATACAACGCGTTCAGGGCGGTAAGGTCTTCAATGGAGCTGGGCTTGTAGCGGCGCAGCACGTCGGTCATACCGCCGGATTCAAACTGGAAGATGCCGGAGGTGAGCCCGGTGTGAAAGACACTTTCGTAGGTTCTGGGATCGTCAAGCGGGATCTTTTCCAGGTCGATTGCCGTGCCGCGCTGCGCGATCAGCTTCAGGGCGTCGTCAAGAATGGTGAGTGTGGTGAGCCCAAGGAAGTCCATCTTGAGCAGCCCCATCTTTTCCACCGCCTTCATGTCATAGGCGGTGACGATTTCGTCGTTCTTGGTCTTGTGGAGTGGGACCAGTTCTGTAAGCGGCTTGGGCGAGATCACCACGCCCGCGGCGTGCACGCCGGAGTTGCGCACCAGGCCTTCGAGCTTGAGCGCAGTATCGATCAACTCCCGCACTTGAAGTTCGTTTTCGTATGCCTGCTGCAGTGGCGGAGAGTCGTCGAGCGCCTGGTTCAGCGTGATGTTGAGCGTGGCGGGCACCATTTTGGCGATGCGATCGACATCGGCGTAGGGGATATCCATGGCGCGGCCAACGTCTTTAATGGCGGCCTTGGCGGCCATGGTGCCGAAGGTGATGATCTGGGCCACGTTTTCCCGGCCGTATTTCTGGGTGACGTAGTTGATCACCTCGCCGCGGCGGTTCATGCAGAAGTCAATATCGATATCGGGCATGGAGATGCGCTCAGGATTGAGAAAGCGCTCAAACAGCAACTCATGCTGCAAAGGATCGATATCGGTGATGCCCATGGCGTAGGCGACGAGCGCGCCCGCGGCCGAGCCACGGCCAGGGCCGACCGGAATGGAGTTTTCACGGGCATAACGAATGAAATCCCAGACAATCAGGAAGTATCCGGAAAACTTCATCTGCTGGATGATGGCGATCTCGCGATTCAGGCGCTGCTCGTAATCACTGCGCGATTTCTTGAGACGTCCGGCGGATTCCAGCAGTCCCAGGCTTTCCCAGCGGCGTGCAAATCCTTGTCGCGCGACGTGATCAAAATAGCTGTCCAGGGTATAGCCGTCAGGGACGACAAATTCAGGGAAGGGATTTTTTACTTTATTGAGCTTAAAGTTGCAGCGCTCGGCGATGGCAAGCGTCCGCGACAGCACGTCCTCACGGCCATTGAAGAGACGCGCCATCTCTTCCGCGCTCTTTACAAAGAACTGGTTGCCGTGGAACTTGAGGCGGTTGGTATCGTGCACGGACTTGCCCGTCTGCACGCAGACCAGAACATCCTGCGCGTGGGCGTCATCCTCGCAGAGATAGTGGCTGTCATTGGTGGCAACCATGGGGATGCCAAGCTCTTTTTCCAGGCGAAAGAGATCAGCATGGATGCGGTGCTCTTCAGGCAGGCCCTGGTCCTGGATCTCCATGAAAAAGTTGTCCGGGCCAAAGATCTCGCGGTAAAAACCGGCAGCGCCGCGCGCGGCATCGAACTTGCCTTCCAGCAGGTTCTCGCAAACCTCGCCGGCCAGGCAGCCGCTGAGCCCGATCAGGCCTTTTGCATGCTCGGCAAGAAATTTTTTGCTGATGCGCGGCTTGTAATAGAAGCCATGCATGCTGGCTTCAGAGGTGATCTTGATCAGGTTGCGGTAACCTTCTTCGCTTTCCGCCAGGACCAGAAGGTGGTTATAGGTATCACCTTCCGGCGGTGCGCGGTGGTCATCCTTCTTGCAGATATAGAGTTCGCAGCCGACGATCGGCTTAATGCCGGCTTTTTGCGCTGCATCCACAAATTCGACCGTGCCGTAAATATTGCCGTGGTCGGTCATGGCGACGGCTTTCTGGCCGAGGTCGGATACGCGCTTGATCAGGCCTTCGACGCCGCAAGCGCCGTCCAGCAGGGAATAATCGGTATGCAGGTGCAGGTGGACGAATTCAGGCATGGAAACTCTAGCTTTAATTATAGCGACCTGAAGCACAAGCGCGCGCTGTGTAAGTCTGTGGATTTCAAGGCAGTTATTGATTGCCGGAGAAGCGGAAAGAGTTCAGGCGAAGATGGACGCGCTGGATTTGTGGTCGAGTGCAGCCGGCCGAGAGCGCTGGGTAACCCGAAATGGAGGATGCCCTCCCTAGCCCCGGGAAACAGAGAAAGGGAGCGTGGATTTTCTTTCAACAAATGCCGGAGCCTCAACGGTTACCCCAGACTCCCGAATGATTTGGCGCAGGGTGCTCAGCAGGAGTTCCGGGTCATGCACGATGGTGTTTTTCCCCAGGAAAGCCGCGGCTCCGTCTTCCAACAGGCGAGCCTCGTTCTTTTGTGAAAGCCCAGTCAGGACCAAAACCGGAATGCGCGCGGTGAGGACATGGTGCTTCAACTGCCGAAGGACCTGAGGGCCGGTCACTTTAGGCAGCATCATATCCAGGATCACAGCGGCGGGTTCCACGCGCCGGGCCAACTCCAGTGCTTCTTCGCCGTCATGCGCGTTGATTACGCGGAACCCCGCCTTGGTCAGGGCCCGGTCCGTCGCCATCCGCATCAATTTGTTGTCTTCCACCAATAGTACTTTCAGCAAAGGTCACCTCGTCGGCGCGCAACGCCAACTACCCGGAAGGGTGTGCGCTTAACGGTTGTATCGGCATATTCAGGCGCAAACTTAAGCGTTCTGCGGGACCTGTTGAAGAATGGAGCGCATGGCTGCAATCACGGCGTCCGGGGTTTCCAGGGAACTGCTATGGCCTGCGCCAGGAATCGATACGAGACGCGCACCGTGAATGCCCTTAGACATGCTGAGAGAGTTGCGTGGAGGCTGGGCAGTATCGTCGTCACCAGTAATAATGATGGTCGGACAACGGATGGCGGCCAGTTCGTCCGCCCGGATCTGGCGACGGTTCATCACCGCCTGCAACGAGTGGGCAATGTTGCGGGGACGGGCGCGGAGTTTGGCCGTCCATTCCTGGAGCATGGGCGCACGCTCGGCGGTATTGCGCGTGGTCTTGCCAAAAAGCTCCTTGACCGCGATCGGGGTGAAGGGCGCAGGGCTGAATATCTTCACCATCTGGGCCAGCGCGTTGTACTTGAGCCGGCCGGGGAGGTCTTCTTTGTTGGCCGTGGTGTTCAACAGCGTGAGCGTGCGCACCAGGTCAGGATGATGCGCGGCCAGGCGCATTCCGACAAAGCCTCCCATGCTGAGGCCGACGAAGTGGCAGGGAGCAGCACGCAACGCGCGAATGAGATTTGCCGCGTCATCGGCAAGCGTCGACATGTCATAGCCACGTCCAGGGTCCTGCGACAGCCCTTGCGCGCGATGGTCATAGGCGATCACGCGATAATCCTTCTCGAAGGCAGCGCGCTGCG
>DASTPO010000383.1:0-2879 GCA_035762225.1 Candidatus Angelobacter sp. | reverse complement strand
ATGTGGTCGCCAAACAAAGCAAATGTGCCGCCGGCTTCACCGCTGATCACCGTAGGTACCGTGGCCGCCATGGCCTTGCCGTCATCGCTCAGCAGCACAACCTGATGAAACTGTCTGGCTTCGGTGAGCGCCGTATAGACGCGCTGTGCCGTGGCGGGAAAGATGATTTCCTGGTGAATCGACTCCGCATCGTGAGCGACCTCTGACGCAGTTTGTGCTGATTCAGCAAAAACGCCGTGGGCGATGCCAAGAAACGGCAGGAGCGAAATCATGCCGGCGAAATTTCTACGAGTAAAAAGAACAGGAGCCATCTCAGCCTCTTTCCAAATCGATTGTCCTTGGACTAAGTCCGGTTCATCGTAAATCAAACGTTGATCGATTACCCGCTCGATGAATCTTAGGAGGTCTTGAGTTGGACGGGGCGGCTGCTCCGGCGTCATCCGACCTTCCGTGTACAATATGCGTTTTTATCTTTGACCGAGGAGCCGAAGTGTCACTCACCATTGTTCAGGCGGGAGAGCCGGTCCTGCGCAAACCGGCGCGGGCTTTGCGTCCGAATGAGATCCGCAGCCGCGAGATTCGTGAACTGATCGCCGAGATGAAAGAAACCATGTACGCCGCGCCAGGCGTAGGGCTGGCTGCGCCGCAGATCGGGCAGGGCATTCAGCTGGCAGTGATTGAAGACCGCCAGGAGTACATCAAGGACTGGACGCCCCAGCAGCTGGCCGAGCGCGAGCGCGAAGTTGTGCCATTCCAGGTCATCATCAATCCGCGCATCACTCCCGTGGGCGACGAGCAAGTGGAATATTTTGAAGGCTGCCTGAGCCTCAGCAACCTGATGGCGCTGGTGCCGCGGGCAAGAAAAGTCCGGGTGGAATGTGTAGACGAGACCGGCGCGCAGAAAGTGATTGAGGCCAGCGGCTGGTACGCCCGCATTCTTCAACACGAAATCGACCACCTGCGCGGCTGCATGTATGTGGACCATATGTATCCGCGAACCCTGATGACCGTGGACAACTACACCAAGCACTGGAAAGAGAAGCCGTTGAGCGAGATCATCGCTGCGCTGAAGGAACGCTCACAGTGAAGAGAGCCCAGGGTTCGAATCGCGCCCGATATTTTCATTCGTGCTGCGATGATTTACACTTCCCGGTCAAACTTTATGAGGAACCGCAATGAATAAGCCCTTTATGAAACTGTTGTGTGCTCTGTTTCTGGCCATTGGTAGTCTGGCGTTGTACCTTCCCGCTGCCCGTGCGCAGCACGTGACGGCCCCTGCCGCAGGCGAAGCGGGCAAAACCGCGGAGCAGGTTTTCAAGAACATCCAGGCCCTGAAAGGGACGCCCGCCGACCAGTTGCAAACCTCGATGCAGTTCATCAGCAATTCGCTGGGCGTGGAATGCGAGTTCTGCCACGTGCAGGGCGCGTTTGATAAGGACGACAAGAAGACCAAGCAGACTGCGCGCCAGATGATCCAGATGCAGATGGCCATCAATCGCGATAATTTCAAGGGCGAGCGCGAGGTTACCTGTTTTTCCTGCCATCGTGGATCGCATGACCCAGTGGCCGTGCCCATCATCTCTGACGAAGAGTCCAAGCGCCCGGAGACGCCGAAGACCGAAGCCGCGGCTCCAGCGCTGCCTACCGCGGACCAGATCATTGACAAGTACATCCAGGCTGCCGGCGGCGCTGACGCGCTGCACAAGATTACCAGCCGGGTGGAAACCGGCACCATCAACTTCGGCGGACGCCAGCTGCCGCTGGAGGTCGTGGCCAAAGCTCCTGACAAACGTATTTCTACCGTCCACATGCAGAATGGTGACAGCATTACGGCGTTCGACGGCCATGCCGGATGGCTGGGCAATCCCGGCGGGCGCCCGCCTCGCGATATGACCGAACAGGAAAGTGATGCCGCGAGCTTCGACGCTCAGTTTTATCTGCCGCTGGAAATCAAAAAGATGTTTACGCAGTTCCGCGTGCGCCCGGCCGACAAGGTTGCCGGCCATGACGTGTACATGTTGATCGGCATCAAGGAAGGGAAGCCGCCTCTGCGTTTCTTCTTTGATCAGCAATCGGGCCTGCTGCTGCGCACCATCCGTTACGCTGACACGCCGCTGGGCCGCAATCCCACGGAAGTGGATTACGCTGACTATCGCGATGACGGCGGCGTCAAAGTCCCGCACCAGTGGACGGTGGCGCGCCCGCTCGGCCGCTTTACCATCCAGGTGACTGAACTGAAGCAGAACGTGCCGGTGGCGGACTCAAAGTTTGAAAAACCGGCGGCGAAGGACCAACCGGCACAAAAATAATGTGTGCGTCGCCGTGCGCCGGGCCCCGCGGCAAAGATTGCGATGTTCGATGAAGAAACACGGTGATGGCTACGGCGCCATGCTGCTCGCCGGCCTGAAAGCAGATGGCAAAGGCATGTTTGAGATCTCTGAGAGAGAAGACGGTTTCATTGCCGCTTCAAGCTGGCCTCCTCGGTATTTCTCAAGCTATGCCAAATGGTCAAAGCGCGAGCGGCAGGCGGCGCGCCTGGCCCGAGGCCACGTGCTCGACGTCGGCTGCGGCGCTGGGCGTTTTTCACTCCATCTGCAACAGCAAGGGCTCGACGTAACTGCAATCGACAACTCCCGCGGCGCGATACGAGTCTGCAAGTTGCGCGGCGTGAAAGATGCGCGCCTCATGTCGATTGACGATATCGGCAAATTCATGCCGGAGTCGTTCGATACCGTAATGATGATGGGCAACAATTTCGGCCTCTTCGGCGGATTTCAGAAGGCCAGACGGCTGCTCCGGAAGTTGCACAGGATCACCGCCGCAAGCGGCCAGATCATTGCGGAAGCTGTTGATCCTTACCGGACCAAAGCGAAGCTCCA
>DASTPO010000382.1:0-8044 GCA_035762225.1 Candidatus Angelobacter sp. | reverse complement strand
GTTTCAGGCGCGCATACCGTATCCGGTAAGCCACTGCTCTCTAATGATATGCACCTGCCGCACCGCGTCCCCGGCGTGTGGTATGAACTTCAGCTCCACTCAGGCGACTTCAATATAGAGGGGTTTTCCCTGCCCGGATTGCCGTTCATCAGCGTGGGGCATAACCAGAGGATTGCGTGGGGATTCACCAACCTGAATCCCGATGTGCAGGATTTGTTTATCGAGAATTTCAACTCCGCCGGTGAATACCAGACGCCTTCCGGCTGGCAGAAACCTGAGATCGATCACCAGGTGATCCACGTAAAGGGCAAGCTCGACGTTGCCTTTGACGTGATAGTGACGCGTCATGGCCCGATCATTACCGGCCTGCTGCACGGTGAGACACGGCAAATTGCGCTGGGATGGCTGGTCTATGATCCTCACGCTATCAGCGTGCCGCTGTTCGATCTGGACGCCGCACAGAACTGGGAGCAGTTTCGCAAGGCGCTCTCGCTGTTCGCCACGCCTTCACAGAACGTCGTCTATGCCGATATCGACGGCAACATTGGATACCAGCCAATGGGCTTTGTGCCCATCCGCGCCGCCGGCGACGGCACACTGCCGGTTTCAGGCGCCGACGGCAGGCATGACTGGACCGGCTACATTCCTTTTGACAAGCTTCCGAGCCTGTATAACCCGCCGTCGGGGATCATCGCCACAGCGAATTCCAAGATCACGCCAGACGGCTATCCTTATCAGCTGGCAACGCAGTGGTTTCCACCATATCGGGTAGAGCGGATCTACAGCGTGCTGAAGTCAGGGAAGAAGTTTTCTCCGGCCGACATGCTGGCTTTGCAGACGGATATCACGTCAGAGTATGACCGCTTCTTTGCAGAAAAGTTTGTCGATGCCATCAGCCATAGCGCGAAAGCCACCGACCGTACGCGCCAGGCCGCCGAGGTGATGCGCGGCTGGGATGGACGCATGCTGGCTGATTCAGCCGCGCCAACCATTGAGGTGCGCACGCGCCGCTTCCTGTGGGAGATGCTGCTCGACCCCAAACTCGGCGCTGACGCCGACCGCTATGAGTGGTCAGAAGCGGCGGTGGCGTTGGAGAACATTGTCAGAGACCAGCCCGCGCGCTGGCTGCCTCCCGGTTATAGCAACTTCAATGACCTGCTGACCGCCGCAGTGGACAAGGCATTGAAAGATGCGCCCGAAGACCTGAAGTCGTGGAAGTATGGCGAGGCCTATCCCGTGACGATTTCTCATCCGGTATTCAGCGGTATTCCTATTTTGCATGGCCATGCAAGCATTGCCGGGCCGGGAACGCATCCGCAATCCGGCGGAGGCTATACGGTAAAGCAGGTTGGCCGCGGATTTGGACCATCGGAGCGCATGACCGTGGATTTCTCCAACCTGGATGCTTCGACTTTCAACATCGTGCAAGGCGAGTCAGGCCAGCCCTTCAGCGCGCACTACATGGACCAGTGGGAAGCCTGGTACAACAATAGAACGTTTACGCTGGCATTTTCAGATAGCGCGGTGCAGAGCGCGAAACAGCATGAGCTGACGCTGGAACCAGGAAAATAGAACTGACACCACCGGTTGAAAACTACGGATCGATCTGAACCACATCGAAGGCCTTGCCCACTACGTCCAGCGGGGTGATGCCGGTGGCCAAAGCGTTGGTCGTGGTGTCAAAAATGTCGATCTCCCCGCCCTGTATCACATACATGATGTTGCGCCCTGAGATGGGACGAAAGCCGGTTACGTCAAAATTCTGACGGAAGGCCGACTCTTCAGGAAACTTGGTTCCTGGTGTGGTGGTGTTGAAGATGGTTAAGCATCCGCGAACCGAGTTTACTGCCGTTCCCGGATCGACGGAACACCCGCCGGCGCCGATATACAGCCGGCTATTCGCGAGCGACATCTTTTCGTGCAGGCCGTCGGTGATTGGAATCGGGGTTCCCGGTGTAAGGGAGCCGACATTGATGATGGTCAACCAGCCGCAGTGGGACAGCGGACATACCGCACTTGGCGGGATGGGTGGTGGGGTTACCGGAGTTCCAGCGACATAAAGGTTTGTGCCATTGAGCAAGCCAACCGTCGCCGCAGGAACGGGAACATTGGCGCTAAAAACCGGGGTTGCGCCGCTGAAATCCACCGAAACCACGCTGGCCAGTGTGCCGCCGCACTGCGGGCCGCAGTTCAGGATAAAGGCCTGAGTATCACTGGTGCCAAAGACGGCGGTAAAGGGCTGGTCGAGGCTGGGCGAGGTGATTGGCGTAACCACCTTACTGTTGGTATCGATTACAAAAAATGTGTTGGTATTCGGCGGCACCTGAGACAGTGGATCACTGAAAACCAGCACCTTAGCGCCATTGGGACTCATCACCACGCGGCGTGCGTTGGGAATGCTGATAAGGGTGGGGCTGACGCTTCCATCGGCGGTGCCAACGAACTGTACGCCTCCGCTTGCCCGCTCCGCCACCCAGCCAAACTTGCCATCGGGCGTAATTGCTATATCACTCGGCGGACCGATGAGAGAAGGCGTGAATGTCGCGGCTTCCGTGGCGTTGTCAATAACCGTTACGGTGTTTCTGCCGGATTGCAGCACCAGTGTCTTTCCGGAAGCGGTGAGCATTTTGGTAGGTGCGGTGACGGTGATGTTCTTGGAGCTGACCGTATCCCTGGATGCATCCAGAATGTTCACTGAATTGGCGCTCTGATTGGAGAGCAGGACGCGCTTCTTGATTCCTGTAAGCGGGGCTGTGGTTGAGGTACTGGAGCTGGAACTGGAGCCGCAGCCGACCATGGCGGCAGCCAGGAGTACCATGCAAGCCGTTGGAACATAACCGTTTCGAAGCATTCTTAAGAGACCGTTTCCCTCAATAAACCACGCCAATTGATGCTGAAATCGCGATTATAACAGAGCGACTTTGCTTGCTCGTACGCCACGTCCGCTGCGCTAAGGTGGACAGTATTCTCCCCGCACATGGAAGAACGCGGCCACTGGCGTTTTATGCAAAAAATCTTCAGCGAGCCGACAGCCGATGACGGAACAAGGCTCGTAAGGTATTCTTGGAACAGTCCATGCCTAAAGATCTTTTAACCCGGCTCAAAGAAGGCCCAGTGCTCTGCGATGGCGCCATGGGCACCCTGTTTTACGCCAAGGGCGTTTTCATCAACAAATGCTATGACGAACTGAACCTTACCCAGCCCGACATGGTGCGCAACATCCATCAGGAATACCTGAATGCCGGCGCAGAGATCATCGAAACCAATACGTTTGGCGGCAATTCATTCCGGTTGGCGCGCCACGGACTGGCTGACCAGGTCGCGGAGATCAACCGCAAGGGAGCAGCCCTCGCGCGGGAGGCTGCGGACGCCTTCAACCTCAAAAAGGCTGCCGACGTGCTGGTAGCCGGATCCGTTGGCCCGCTGGGAATACGAATTGAGCCTCTAGGCAAGACATCGCGCGAAGAAGCCCGGGCATCGTTTCGCGAGCAGATCGCGGCCCTGGTTGAAGGCGGCGTTGACCTCATCATGCTGGAAACCTTCGGATATCTGGAGGAGCTGCATCAGGCAATTCTGGCCGCGCGCGAAATAGCTCCGGAAATCCAGCTGGTGGCCCAGGTGACCATCGATGAAGACGGCAATTGTCTTGACGGAGCGAGCCCGGAAACATTTACGGCCAAGCTGAATGACTGGAAAGTCGACGTGGTCGGCTGCAATTGCAGCGTTGGTCCGGTAGCGATGCTGGAGGCGATCGAACGCATTCGCCGCATGACCGACAAGCCGATCGCTGCCCAACCCAATGCCGGCATCCCGCGCAGCATTGAAGGCCGCAACATTTACCTGTGCTCGCCTGAGTACATGGCCAGCTATGCGCGCAAGTTTGTGAATGCCGGGGTGAACCTGGTGGGCGGTTGTTGCGGCACCACGCCTGAGCATATCAAGGCCATGAACTCTGCGCTGCGCGTGGCCGACGCCAAAGGCAGGACCGGCGGTTTCCGGGTGGTAACAGAAGCGAAGCGGGAATCCACCCTGACGCCTCCGCCACTTGCGCAACGCTCGAACCTGGGAAGAAAACTGGCGACCGGCGAGTTTGTGAGTTTGGTGGAGATCGTTCCACCCAAAGGCGTTGACTGCCGCAAGGAAATTGAAGGCGCAAAATTTCTGAAGGCCGCGGGCATTGACGCCATCAATATCCCTGACAGTCCCCGTGCCTCCGCGCGCATGAGCAATCTGGCACTCTGCATCCTGGTGCAGCAACAAGCGGGGATTGAGACGGTGTTGCATTTCACCTGTCGTGATCGCAACGTGTTGAGCATGCAATCCGAGCTTTTGGGAGCATTCACCACGGGAATCCATAACCTGATCTGCATTACCGGTGACCCGCCGAAGCTCGGCAATTATCCTGACGCCACCGCGGTGTTTGATGTGGATGCGATCGGCCTGGTGAATCTGGTGAGCAATCTGAACCTGGGGCTGGATCTGGGGGCTAATCCGATCGGCTCAGGGACCAAATTCATGATCGGCGTAGGCGCGAACCCGGGGCTGGTGAATATCGACGAAGAAGTTAGGCGCTTTGAGTACAAGGTTGAAGCGGGCGCGGATTACGCCGTGACCCAGCCTGTGTTTGATATCGCGCTGCTGGAGCAGTTTCTCCGCCGGATCGATCACCACCGGATTCCAGTGCTGGCCGGCATATGGCCGCTGACCAGCGTGCGCAATGCTGAGTTCATGAAAAATGAGCTGCGCGTTTCGGTCCCGGATTCCATTATCGAGCGCATGGCCCGCGCGCCGAACGCGGATGCGGCACGAGCCGAGGGCATCCTGATAGCGCGAGAGATGCTGCATCAGGTCCGTGGGCTGGTACAGGGCGCGCAGGTGGCGGCGCCCATGGGACGGTATACCTCGGCGATCGAGGTGCTTGATGGCGAAACCGGGTCAAAAACGGTAAGCGCATAAGCCAGCATCGCGTGGACAAAAGCTCCAGAAGTTCTTGCAAAGCGTTGCGTGAAAGCCTGATTCTTCGAGGGTTCTCATTAACGCATTCACAGAAAGCATTCGCGTGCTGCTGCTCTGAATGATTTTCATTTTTTTCCACGAAAATCACGGATGCGTTGGCGGTTTTCGGGAGTAAGATTACTAAATTATGGAGTTTCGGCTCTGTGCCCAAATTTGAAGATTGCCTTCAACGCCTGGAACAAATCGTGGACGAACTCGAGAAAGGCAATGTACCGCTCGAGCAGGCATTGAAGCTCTTTGAAGAAGGGCTGAAGCTTTCCACTTCCTGCCGCAAGGAGCTGGAGGAAGCGGAGGGCAAGGTCGAGATTCTTCTCCGCCAAAACGGAAAGTTACAACCTGAGCCCTACGAAGCTGTCGCGGAACGGGCCCAGCATTCGGTCAAGAAATAGTTGCCTTTTCCAGCCTGTGGGAGATCCCGCAGCAAGCCAACTCCAGCGAAAACGTCCGGCGTGTTTCGCACCAGCTGAATGAGGACTTGCCGATGAAACCACTCAGTGTAGTTGTCGCTCAATGCAACACAAAGTCTGCGGAAGTTCTGGCCAACTCTCTCTACAATCATTTTCGGGTGGTGCATGTGGCCGGCGACGTCGCCGGATTGAAGCATGCCATTCCCAAACATCGGGCCGATGTCGCGATAGTTGATCTTGAGCTGGCCGGGCTGCGCGAGGTCGAGGAACTGGGACGCCAGTTTGGCTCTGTGCGCATCATTTGCACGCACCGCCTGGCGGATGAACAGATGTGGTCAGAAGCGCTGGCCGCCGGGGCTGCCGACTGCTGCAACTCTTCCGATGTCCGCGCCATCGTGCTGGCTGCCAGCAATACCAAACCGATTGCTCACGCTCATGCCGCGTAAAATTTTGTTGCTTGCTCCTCCCGTCTAAGCACAAGAAGGAGCGTCGCAAGATGCTCCTTCTTGAATTTTTGCTTTCTCTCCAGCGTTTTTTGTGCGCCGCATATACTGGCCGTCCCCGGCCAAAACTCGTCTGTTTTATACTCAGTATTCATGTTGAAAGAGATCCTTGAGCAGGGACAGCGCACCATCGACGCAGCCTTAGAACGACTCTTGCCTGCCGCCAGCGTCAGGCCCGACACCATTCACCAGGCCATGCGCCACAGCGTCTTCGCCGGGGGCAAACGGCTGCGTCCCATCCTGTGCATGGAGGCTGCACGCATGATTGCAGGCTCCCTTCCTGACGGCGTGGACGAACTGGGAAGCGCTTTGGAGATGCTGCACACATACTCCCTGATTCATGACGATCTGCCGGCGCTCGATAACGACGATTTGCGCCGGGGCAAGCCGACCTGCCACGTGGTCTTTGGTGAAGCTCTGGCAATCCTGGCCGGGGACGCTTTGCAGACCCAGGCGTATGAAGTGCTGGCCCGGTTAAAGTGTCCGGCGGAGGCGCGCGTAAGAATCATTGAAGAGATCGCCCGCGGCACCGGCACCGTGGATGGGATGATCGGGGGGCAGGTGAAAGACCTGGAAGCGGAGCGGCAACGCCCTGATGCCGCAACGCTGGAATACATCCATCGGTCAAAGACCGGCGCTTTGATCACTGCCAGCCTGGTGAGTGGTGGAATGTATGCCAATGGCAGCGGCGCGGACGTGCAGAGGCTGCGTGAATTCGGCCGCTCCATCGGCCTGGCATTCCAGATCGTGGATGATGTGCTGGATGTCACGCAGTCATCTGAACAGCTGGGAAAGACCGCAGGCAAAGACACCGCTTCAGAGAAAGCAACGTATCCCGCTCTGTTTGGAGTTGACGAATCGCTTCGCCAGGCTGACGCTTTGGTCAATTCCGGATGCCGCGCGCTCGATTCTTTCGCCCAACGCGCACAAACGCTGAAAGACCTCGCCCATTTTCTTGTGCAGCGCAAGAAATAGTGCAGTATCTGAGGCGGCACACC
The DNA here is from genome assembly GCA_035762225.1 of Candidatus Angelobacter sp. GTDB lineage: Bacteria > Acidobacteriota > Terriglobia > Terriglobales > Acidobacteriaceae > Angelobacter. Next base: position 1,120 of record DASTPO010000382.1, on the reverse strand, counting down.
CATGTGCAGAAAATTGCTTCATTCCCCCTGCGCCGCCATGTTAGTATTCCCACGCATATTTGTCCCTACAAACAATGTGCATGAAATTTAACCATTTACCGGCGGTGCGTACCGTCGACAAACGCTCGAATTTTCAGAACCAATCCGTTTTGAATTGTTGTACGTACTCCAATGACACGTTATGTCGAGCGCAGATAACGGCCCCGTTCCGTCCATGACGCTCTCGGCAAGCGCTTAAAAAAGGAAGGGAGATTTAAAATGACGAAGTCCGTGCGTTTATTGCTGATGGGTGCGGCCCTGACAGGATTCGTAGCTGGCCAGACCGCCATGGCGCAGAACACCGGCGGCGACAAAGATAAGGCTGCCGATTCCGGTAAAAAAGCCACCAAAAGCAAAAAAGATAAGCATGCCTGTAAAGGCCAGAACTCTTGCAAAGGCAAGGGCGGCTGCGGCTCAACCAAAGGCAAGAATGATTGCAAAGGCAAAGGCGAGTGCCGGACAGACGGCAAGCCCATGCCCAAGGAAGGATAACTCCGGTTTTCCCGGCGTGGGAGGGCCGGTGGGATAACCGCTGGTCCTCTGTTTTTTTTTACATTCCCCTCGTTGTTTATAGGTCTATGCCCGCAAATCGCTTCAACGGAAACAAGGATTACGGCGTCGGCATCGGGCTGCGCATTCCTCATTACCAGCACATCTTTGATAAAAAACCGGTGGTCGACTGGTTTGAAATTATCTCTGAGAATTTCATGGTCGATGGAGGGCGCCAGCTCCAGGTGCTTGACGAGATATTGGAACGCTATCGCGTGGTGCAGCACGGCGTTTCCATGTACTTCGGCTCGGCGGAGCCGCTGAACCGCGAGCACCTGACCCGCCTGAAGACGCTCGTCCGGCGCACCAACACTCCATGGCTTACCGATCACCTGTGCTGGGGCAGCGTTGACGGGCGCTATTCCCATGACCTGCTTCCCATGCCATACACTTTTGAAGCAGCCAAACGGACCGCGCAAAAAATCCGCGAGGCGCGCGATTTTCTGGAAGTTCCCATCGCTGTGGAAAACGTAAGCAGCTACGCGGAATACCACGTTTCCGAAATGACCGAGTGGGAGTTTCTCAATGAGGT
>DASTPO010000381.1:0-11302 GCA_035762225.1 Candidatus Angelobacter sp. | reverse complement strand
GTTCTTCAAGCTGTCGTAGAGAATCTCAATGAACATATCGGTCTTGATGAAGCTCTGGCCCCATGAATCCCACTTGGCCAGCACTTTTTCCTGCTTGAGCTGATCGACGGTTTTACCCTTCTTAATCCCCGCCGCAACCGCGGCCGAGGTCTCTTTCAGCACGGTTACAAACTTGCGCAGGTCATCTTTGGTCCCCAGTGGCCCGTGGCCGGGAATAATCTTCACGTCATCCGGGACCTCGGCCAGCACCTTCTCGTCGCCGGCGATCATGCCCTGAACGCTGCCGCCGCTTTCGATATCGATAAACGGGAACATGCCGCCATTGAAGAAATCGTCGCCCATGTGCACCACGTTGGACTGCTTGAAGAAGATCACGCTGTCGCCGTCAGTATGACCGTGAGGAAAATGAATGGCCTGGATATCTTCACCGTTCAGATGCACGGAGACATTATCTTCAAAGGTGATGATGGGGAGAGCGCTCTTGTCGGCCGGCTTGGTTTCACCAAAGCGGGTTTTGCCGCCGGTGGAGAGCCGCTTGCGCACATTCTCCTGCGCCACGATAGGCGCCTTCTCGCCGAAGTGAGGATTGCCGCCGGTGTGATCGCCGTGCCAGTGGGTATTAAGCACCACCTTTACCGGCTTATCGGAAATGCCCTTCAGCGCGGCTTCAATCTTGTCTGCCAGGGGAAGAAACTCATCATCGACGATCACAATGCCGTCGTCGCCCACACACGCTCCAATATTTCCCCCGGCACCTTCCAGCATGTAGACAGTTCCGGCCACTTTCTGCACTTTCATCTCGACCTTGCTGAAGTCCTGCTGCTGGGCCAGGGCCAGTACCGCGGGAAAGAACAAAGAAAGAAATATGGGAAAGAGTTTTTTGCGCATCGTGTTTCTCCGCACCGTCAGAGTTGATTGTTTTGCCGGATCATCTTAGAGGGTTTCAGGTGCTCCGATCAATCCTGATTCAGGGGCGGCATCCAAAATGGAAACCGCTACGCGGGACGATTACAATGTTTCGTTGATTTTTTCTGGAGGAATCATGCCATCGGTTAAACATGTATCGGCAAAAAAGGGCGATGTGATCCTGCTGGTAGGCACCATGAAGGGCGCTTTTGTGCTGCGCTCCAATGGCGCGCGCAAAAAGTGGGATGTTGGAGGGCCTTATTCCATCGGCTCGCCGGTATATGCCATGGCATTCGATCAGCGCCAGGGACGCCATCGCCTGTGGTGGGCGCAGCAGAGTTTTCGCTGGGGCACAGTGCTCTGCTCCTCTGACGATTTCGGCAAGACCATCACGGAACCGGAGACGTATTCCGTGAAATTCCCGGAAGAATCAAAGCTGGCGCTCAAGAATATCTGGCAGATTGCGCTGGGACGAGCCGAAGATCCGGACACGCTCTATTGCGGCGTAGAACCGGCCGCGCTGTTTGAATCGAAGGACGCGGGTAAAAGCTGGTCGCCGGTGAAGGGGCTGCTCGAACATCCTCATCGCGACCGCTGGGTGCCTGGCGGCGGAGGCATGTGCATGCACACGATTCTGCCGGACCCAAAAAATCCCAAACGGATGACGATTGCTATTTCCACGGCAGGCACATATCGCACCGACGATGGCGGCGCGACCTGGCAGGCACGCAACCAGGGCGTTCGCGCTGTGTTTCTGCCCGACAAGTATCCCGAGTTCGGCCAGTGCGTGCATAAGATCGTCCAACATCCGGCAAAGCCGGAGCGGCTTTTCCTGCAGAACCACTGGGGACTATACCGGAGCGATAACGCGGGCGATTCATGGACGGACATCGCCAATGGAGTGCCTTCCGACTTTGGCTTCTGCATGGTGGCCCATCCGCATGATCCCGAGACGGTGTACATTGTGCCGATTGAGTCTGACGAGTATCGCTGCACGCCGGAAGGCAAACTGCGCGTCTATCGCACGCGCAATGCGGGCAAGAGCTGGGAGCCGCTGACCCGCGGCCTGCCGCAGAAAAATGCGATGGAGACGGTGTTGCGCGATTCGATGGCCGCCGACACCTGCGATCCGGCTGGAATTTATTTCGGCACCCGCAGCGGCAAGGTTTACGGCTCCAATGATGAGGGAAAATCGTGGCAGGCAATCATTGAAGGCCTGCCTCCGGTGGTATGTGTTCGGGCAGCGCTGGTGGGCCAGGCGGGCGCTCACTCGCCACGGAAACGCGCAAGCGCCCCTTCAAGGAAACCGGCAAAGAAGCACGCCGCAAGAAAAGCGCCGGCAAAGAGGGCGGCGAAAGGCCGGGCGCGCGCTGGGAGAAGATAGCCGATGCCATGCTCATTCCGCATCCCGAGTTACCTTGCCGCTTTTGCTGCCGGCCAGAGTTCTATCGCGGTGGATGGGACGCCGGCCAGTGTGCGTGGTGCGCTGGAATCGCTATGGAAGCTTCATCCCGGCCTGCGCGACCGGATTGTGGATGAACAGGGCGAGCTGCGGCAACACATCAACATCTTCGTAGGCGAAGACGCGATCCGCTTTGGCGACGGCCTGGCGACCAAAGTCCCTGAAGGAGCAGAGATTCTGATTGTGCCGGCAGTCAGCGGTGGTTGAGTCTATTTCAGCGGCTGGCTCGCACCCTCAAACACCTTGGTTACAGAACCGCGACCCACGCCGTACACAATGAAGCTCACCTGATCAAAGTTGTATTCGCGAAAAAGCAACTCCGCCAAACCGTCGCCGTCAACATCGACGGCGTCAATCAATTCCAGGCGCGGAGCAACATCCAGGCGCGATGAATCAGTCACGCTGGCAGCAAGCTTTTGCGGCTCACCCTCAAAGTCGACGCGGGCAATCAGAGTGAGATAGCGGGAGACAAACCTGGCCGCGCCTGCCTTGCCGGTTGCGGCAAGATAGCTGCCCGGGATTTCCGCGGTCAGCACCATCACCGCATCATTGCTGAGGTCGAGATCAAAAGAGCGGATGTCAACGTTCTTGAGCGAGTTGACGGTAATTTGCGAATTCTCGCGTGGAAGCTGAGCCAGAGCGAGTTTGAGCAGCTTATCTTCCATCTCCTGCCGCTCGCCGCGCTTCCACACAAAGTCGTACGAGCGCACATCCAGCGGCTGGTTGTCAGAGACGCCCACGTAGGTCCGGGTTGCAGCCTTGTTGACCGCCATTGGTTCACGCGGCCCTGCGTGCCGGGCAGCGGGAGTGGGCGTCGGCGTCGCGGCGGGTGCGGACGGAGTCGCTGACGCGGTGACCGCAGGTTCGGCCTTATCCGGCGTGCGCCGCCGCAATACAGGGCGATCAGCATCTTCCGGTTCGGAGACAGCGGGATTTTGCGTTGCAGCCTGGTCCGGCGTTGGACTTGCCGCGGGTACCGGCGTGGCGGCTGGAGTTGCCGCAGGCGTTGATGAAGCTGCTGCCGGTGACGAAGCCGAGGACTCTCCTCCACGATGAAGAATCGGCCGATCACTGCCCGGTTCCGCGGGCGGCGCAGGCGCTTCAGTCTTTTTGGCGACGGTGATGTTTTGCCATTTCCCCAGAGCAGTCCAGCCATCGTGGTTCACGCCGTTCACCACGGTTACATAGCCTGCGGGTATTCCTGATCTCTGGGCTTCATAGACAATCCCATTGTCGAGGGCCATGGGGCGCGGCGTGGCCTTGTAAACAGCGGCGTCCCGGAATCGGCCTTCATCCAGAATGGTTACGGGAAAGACGCGGGTGACGGCCACCCCAGACGAGTCAGTGGTGGTTTCCAGCACGGCGGTTGCACGCAGCTTGTGGGGCGTGCGCCGCTGGGCTTGAACGGCTGAAAATGCCAGCATGCAGGACAGCAGCACGCAGACGCTGGTAAGGAACCTTCTTCTGCGATATAAATTCATTGACATTATCAACACGGAAAATCCATGGAAGTTAATGATAAAGCCCCGGAGTTCTCTCTTGCCAATGAAGACGGCAAAACCGTGGCCCTGAAGGACTATCGGGGCAAAAACGTGGTGCTTTTCTTCTATCCCAAAGCCAATACTCCGGGTTGAACGCTGGAGGCGTGCGGGTTCCGCGACGCATTCCAGAAAATCCAGAGAGCCGGCGCGCTTGTGTTCGGCATCTCCGCCGACAAGCCTTCTGCGCAGAAGAAATTCAAAGACAAATACGATCTGCCCTACTCACTGCTGGCCGACGAAGACAAAGCCGTGGTCAAAAAATACGACGTGCTCAAGGAAAAGAGCATGTACGGCAAAAAGTATATGGGCATCGACCGGACGACATTCGTGATCAATCCTGAAGGCAGGATTTCCGCGATTATCAATGGCGTAAAACCGGACGAGCACGCGGCGGCAGTTATTGCCGCCTTGAAGACAAAATAAATGTCGTGCAAATGCCGCGGATGATCTGCCGGCGCTTACTTCGATCCGGTAATAGTGAATGTAAGGACGCTTTCCGCCGGGATCGTGACTTCTTCTTTGCCCGTGGCAGCTGCAACTCCGGTACCCGCACCCGCGCCGGCAACGGCTCCGATGGCAGCTCCCTTGCCACCACCCGCCAACGCGCCAATCAGTGCTCCTGCGCCGGCTCCGCCGCCAATCTTGGTGGCATTGCTCTTGGTATGGCTCTTACCTTGCCGGCTGACGCGCGAACCATAAACGGTTTCTCCATGGATGGAGGTCAAACGGAGCGTAAGCGCGCCTGGCTTATGCAGACGTCCACTTTTGTTGACGTAGGTCACTTTCCCTTTTACGGGATCGCCCGCCCTTGCCACCTTCCTGCCTCCGGAAACGATGTCACTGGTCAGGGTCCCGCTCCAACTCTGGCCTGCTGTGGCCGTTGCTGAGCTCAAAGAATGGCCAAGGCGGACGTTCGCATGGCTGCCAGCGGGAATCGTAGCCGCTGCGGCGTTCATCGCCAGCGATGCAAGCAGTACTCCGAATAAAACCGATGTCCGTATGCGCATAAGCCGTTCCTCCTATGTATGCAAGTTTTGCAGACCGTACAAGACAATCAACCGCAACTGCCGTGGCCTCACCGAATTTTAAACGCGATCACATTCTGCTATACACTTTTCGCTGCAATCGGAGGTACTAATGCGGCTTTGTCTTTGCGTGCTACCCCTTGTCCTGATGGGCTCGACCATGGCGTTCCAGGCTGACCACTCGTCATCCAAAGCCTTGCATGATCTCTTTACCGCGGCCTGGGATTATGACATGCAGCAGAAGCCGGATGAAGCCTCGGAGCTGGGCGACCGGAGATGGAACGACCGCTGGCCCAATTTGAGCCCCGAAGCGGCGGCCCAGCGCGATCAACACAACCATGAAGTGCTGGCGCAGATCGGCAAGATCGATCGTGGCAAGCTGAGCAAGATCGACCAGCTGAATTATGACCTGTTTCAGAAGCGCTATGCCGATCGCGTTGAGCAGTACAAGTATCGCTGGTTCCTGATGGACTTCAATCAGCGTGAAGGCCCGCAGACCAGTGACACGCTGAGCGACGCGCTGCGCTTTGAAACGCTTAAAGATTATGAAGACTGGCTGGCGCGTATGCGCGCGATGCCTGAATATCTGGGAAACTTCACCGCGCTCTTGCGGCAGGGAATGCGCGAGCACATGGTTCATCCCAGGGTGATCATGGCGCGAATCCCGGGACAGATCGAAAAGCAGATTGTCACCGATCCCACGCAGAGCGGGTTCTACAAACCGTTTCTCCGTTTTCCGGCTGCAATCTCTTCTGCCGATCAACAACGCCTCCAGCAGGAAGCCCGGAAGTCCGTGGAGCAGCAGGTTGTGCCTGCCTTCACGAAATTCAAACAGTTCTTCACCGATGAGTATCTGCCTGCCTGCTATGACCAGGTAGGCGCATGGCAGCTGCCGCACGGCAATGAGCTTTACGCCTTCATGGTCCGGCACTACACCACAACCACGGAGACTCCGGAAGAGGTCCATCAGATCGGCCTCCGGGAGGTCGCGCGCATCAATCGCGAAATGGACCAGATCATGCAGAAAACTGGGTTCAAGGGCTCGCGGGATGAATTCTTCAACTTCCTGCGCACCGATCCGCAGTTTTTTTATAAGACGCCCGACGAACTTTTCCAGGCATACAAAGCGCTCGCCAAAACGGTTGATCCCAACCTGGTAAAGGTCTTCCGCACGCTGCCGCGCGAGCCTTATGGCGTGGAGGAAATTCCCGCGACGATTGCTCCTGATACAACCACGGCTTATTACCGGGGCGGCGCTGCCGACGGATCGCGCGCAGGAACCTACTTCGTTAATGTTTACAAACCAGAGACCCGGCCGAAGTGGGAAATGATGGCTCTTTCGCTGCACGAATCGGTACCTGGACACCATCTGCAGATCGCGCGCGCCCATGAATTGGGAGAGATGCCCATGTTCCGCCGGTTCGGCGATTACACCGTTTACGTGGAAGGCTGGGGGCTCTACGCCGAGTCCCTGGGCGACGACATGGGGCTGTATGACGATCCTTATTCCAAATTCGGCCAGCTTAGCTATGAAATGTGGCGCGCCGTGCGCCTGGTGGTTGATACCGGAATCCATTTGAAACACTGGACGCGCGATCAGGCCATCCAATACTTCATGCAGAATTGTCCTAAGCAGGAATTGGATGTGACCAATGAGATTGACCGTTACATCGCGTGGCCGGGACAGTCGCTGGCGTACAAAACCGGCGAACTGAAGATCAAAGAGCTGCGTGCGCACGCGCGCCAGGAGTTGGGTAGGAACTTTGATTTGAAGGAGTTTCATGACGTGGTGCTGGGATCTGGCGCGCTGCCGCTGGACATTCTGGAGCGAAACGTGAATGAGTGGATTGCCGGGAAAAAGAACAAGGCCGCGGGCTCCGGGAAATCGGCGGCCGGCGCGGGAAGGCATCTGCGGTAGCACATGAGCACAATGGTGGCGAGCCGTCCGCATGGCGCCTCGACTGTTCAGGCGGCGCGCTTTTATCGTCCGGAGCTGGATGCGCTCAGGTTTTTTGCCTTCTTCGGCGTCTTTGCTTTTCACGCCGCGCCGCGCACTCTGCCGTTTTATGACGCGGCAGGAGCGCCGCGCTGGCTCAGCAATCTGCTGATCGCAACTTTTGGCGCAGGCGCTTATGGCGTTGATCTGTTCTTTGCCTTGAGCGCATTTCTCATCACCAGCCTGCTGCTGCGCGAGCAGGCAGCCACGGGAACTCTTGACCTGCGCGGCTTCTATTTGCGCCGTATCTTGCGCATCTGGCGCTGTATTTGAGCTTCGTCGCGTTTGCTGCCGTCGCGGCGCGGTTCGTTCCCGGACAGATCCTGCCGCTGCGTTACGTTGCGGGATACGCTCTTCTCGCCGGAAACTGGGTGTATGTGTTTCATGGATTGCCTTCTTCGTTCGCTATTCCGCTGTGGACCGTCTCCATTGAAGAACAGTTCTATCTGGCGTGGCCGCTGGCCTTGCGCAAAGCGCGAATGCGCACCATCGCGGCGATCGCCGTATGTCTGTTGCTGGTTGCCAATCTCTGGCGCATATGGTTGGCTGCAACCGCCGCGCCCATCTCCACCATGGAGTACAACACCTTTACCCGGCTTGATCCCATCGCGCTTGGCGTGCTCATCGCGTTGTTCGCGGATAGGATTCCAGCATTCTCGCGGCGGCTGCGTGTTGCGCTCCTTTCCGGCGGCATCCTGATCTGGATCGCCATGTACGCTCTCAGCGTTTCCAGCAACCCGCCGGCGCAGAGCACCTGGCGTCTGGCAATCGCTCATCCAGTCACGGCGGTGGCAAGCGCGGCAATCCTGCTGTCCGTGCTTGGATCACAGCACGCCTTCCTGCGGAACCAGCGGCTTCTCTACCTGGGAAAAATTTCTTACGGCCTGTACGTGGTGCATGAGTTCGCTCATCTCTGCGCATCGCGGCTGCTTCCAGCATCGACGCCGCTGCAAGTGCTGGCCCAATCGGTCTTAGGCCTGGCCTTGACTATTCTTCTAGCCGCAGCGTCGTATCGCTGGCTGGAAAGCCCGTTCCTGCGATTGAAAGAACGCTTCGCGCATGTGCAGTCGCGGCCGGTGTGAGACCAGATGCGCCAACTTTTGACCAAATGACCACTCAAGGCAAATTGCTCCATCGAACATTCTTCAATCGCGATCCGCGAATCGTCTCGCGTGAATTGCTGGGCAAGCTGATCGTGCGCCGCGAAGGACGCACGCTGATTGCCGGCCGCATTGTGGAAGTGGAGGCGTATCTCGGCGCGGATGATCTGGCTGCGCATGCCGCTGCCGGACGCACCGAGCGTAACGCTGTGTTGTTTGGTCCTCCAGGTCATGCCTACATTTATTTCATCTACGGCGTGCATTATTGCCTCAACATCTCATGTCTGCCGGACGGCGAAGCGGGCGGTGTGCTGATACGCGCGCTGGAACCGGTTTCCGGAATCGCCAAAATGGCCGCCGCGCGCGGCCTGGCTGACCTTGATTTCACCACTCAGAACAATCTGCGCAAGCTGACCAGCGGTCCAGGACGCCTTTGTGAAGCTCTCGGCGTTACTCGCCTGCGCGATAACGGCAAAGACATGATTTCCACGAAGTCCGACCTGCAGGTCACAGACGATGGCTTTTCCACTGTAAAAGTCGCCGTCACCCCGCGCATCGGCATCACCAAATCAGCCGACATGCCGCTGCGATATGTGATCGCAGGAAACCGTTTTGTGTCGATCAAACCCGTGGTATAACTTCTTGCGTCGGAGTCTATGGTGCATCGGTCAAAACAGATCGCAGCTGCAATGTTCGCCCTTCTCTTCACAACGATTTCAGTTGCCGCGAGCAAAGGAGCCGAACTTAAAGAGGTGCACGATGACAAATACAAACCCGGTCAGGTATGGAGCTATAGAACTCGCGCTAATGAGCAGGAATCAACGCTCACCATACTGCGCGTGGATGAAACGCCGGACAAGAAGCGCATCGTTCACATACGGGTTGACCACGTTCAACTGACAAACTGCAAAGGCGGGCAGGCGCCCGACACCTTCGAGCACATGCCATTTTCTAGAGAAGCCCTCAACGAGGGCGTGCTCAAAGTTATTCGCACAGGACCTGTACCGGACTTTCGTTCCGGATACTCAGAGTGGCGTGCAGGATGGGATGCGGGGAAAGCCGGTTATTACACGATCTCCGTCGCCCTCGCTCTCGACGTTGCACAGAAAACGTTCGACCAGGGTGTTGGTTGCTCTAACTGATCTCCCCGCTCTGGCCTTTTCCCGTCACCACAATGTTATCGATCAGCCTTGTGCTGCCTACGTACGCGGCCACAGCCACCAGCGCTCCGCCGGAAATATCCGCCACAGGATCCAGCGTGTCACGGTTGACGATCTCGAAATAATCCAGCTTCGCCGCTGGTTCTTCCGCCATCACCTGCTCGCCCGCGACCTTCAGCCGTGCCGCGCTTGACTCTCCGCGATCCGCCAGCGTCTGCACCCGCATCAGCGAACGATACAGCACCAGTGCCTGCTTTCGCTGTTCCGGATTCAGATACGCGTTGCGCGAACTCATGGCCAGGCCATCGGCTTCGCGCACAATCGGGCACACCACAATGCGCACGTCCAGGTTCAGGTCCAGCACCATCTTGTTCACCACCGCAACCTGCGCGGCGTCTTTCTGCCCAAAGAATGCAAAGTCCGGCTGCACGATACTGAAAAGCTTGGCCACCACCGTGGTTACCCCGCGAAAGTGCCCCGGCCGCGACCGCCCATCCAGTTTTTCGCTGATTCCTTCCACGTGCACCCACGTGCTGGCCCCCACCGGATACATCTCCTCGGTCGACGGCAGAAACAGGTAATCCGTCTTTTCCGCCGCCAGCATTGCAGAGTCGCGCTCCGCATTCCGCGGATACTTGGAGAAATCCTCTGTCGGGCCAAATTGCCTGGGGTTGACGAATACGGATGCGATCACCACGTCTGTCTGAGTCCTCGCCGTGCGCACCAGTGAGAGATGTCCTTCATGCAGCGCGCCCATGGTGGGCACAAAGCCTACGCGTTTTCCTGCGCGGTGCGCCTCTTTGCTGACAACTGTCACTTCGGCGGCTGATGTCAGGATGAGCATGGGGGAGTGGCTGTTGGCTTTTGGCTGTTGGCTTTTGGCTGTTCGCTCTTGGTTCTTGGCTCTTGGCAATTGGCTATTGGTTTGACTCTTGTTCTATGCGTTTGGGTCTTGGTGTTTGATTCTCAGCGTTAGCTACCGGCGCCCAGCAGATGACTAACAACCGATCGCCGTACCGGCATTTATTTTGCAAACCTTACGTCGGAACAACGTGCAAATAAAAAGTCGACTCCGATATCACAAGCCAAAAGCTAAGAGCCAAAAGCGAAGAGCCAAAAGCGAAGAGCCAAAAGCGTACCTGATTTATTTTGCAAACCTTCCGTCGGAACAACGTGCAAACAAAACGTCGCCTCCGATATCTCAAGCCAATAGCCAATAGCTAAGAGCCAATCGCCAAATGCCAATAGCCAAAAGCTAAAAGCCAGTAGCTAGCAGCCAGAAGCTCTTTCTATCTGCTGTACGCCTTCATCTCTTTCCGCCGCAGGATCGCTTCCAGCTCAGCGCGCGTCTCCTTCGGCAGATGGTATGACTCCGCGTCAGAGGGATAGCTGCCACTCTCCACGTCGGCCTTGAACTGCTCCACCGCGCCGCTGATCAGCGCGCTCGCGTCCGCATAGCGACGCACAAACTTGGCCGGCTCGGCGAACGTCAGGTTCAGAATGTCATGGAAGACCAGCACCTGCCCATCGCAGTCCGGCCCGGCGCCAATGCCGATGGTCGGCGCGCTCACCTCGCGTGTAATCATCGTCGCTACTTCGCGCGGCACGCCTTCCAGCACAATCGAAAACACTCCAGCTTTGTCCAGCGCCACCGCGTCTTTCATCAGGCGCTCAATACCGGAAAAATCTTTTCCCTGGACCTTATACCCGCCCATCTTGTGCAGCGACTGCGGCGTCAACCCGATATGCCCCATCACCGGCACCTCGGCATCGAGCACGCGCTTTACCAGCCCCACACGCTGCGCTCCGCCTTCCAGCTTCACCGCCTCCGCGCCCGACTCCTTGATAAACCGCAGCGCATTGTGCACCCCCGTCTTCTCGTCTTCGTGGTACGCGCCAAAAGGCATGTCGGCAATCACCATCGCAGACCGCACCGCCCGCCGCACCGCCCGCGTGTGGTGCAGCATCTCGTCCATGGTGACGGGCAGAGTATTGTCATAGCCCAGCACCACCTGCGCCAGTGAATCGCCCACCAGGATCATGTCAATCCCAGCCTGGTCCACCAGGCGCGCCGTAGCGTAGTCATACGCCGTCAGGCAGGTAATGGGCTCA
>DASTPO010000380.1:0-3450 GCA_035762225.1 Candidatus Angelobacter sp. | reverse complement strand
GCTTGAGCCAGTGGCGCCTTCACTGGCAAGGCCAGCGACATTCTGCGGGCTTAAGTCAGAGACCACGCACTGATGACCGCCACGAAGCAGACGCCGTACCATGTTCCCGCCCATGCGGCCCAGACCTACCATGCCAAGTTGCATTGGTTCTCCTTGCAATGTTGAGCAAACTACTTCAAAGCTTCCGCCACGGCATCTTCCAGCTTTTTCAGGCCGGCGTTCACGTCCTGGGGCAAATGAACGCGCAGGGCCCGCCGCTTACGGTCAGCCAGCACCTGGAAATCTCCGCGCGCCTGCGCGGCTTTCACTATGCCGAAAGTATATTTCTGGCCCGGCACCGGCAGATCGTGGGCATCGTCACACGTTATTTGCAGAAAGACTCCGGTATTCGGGCCGCCTTTGTAAGCCTGTCCGGTGGAATGAAGAAAACGCGGGCCAAAGCCAAGGCAGGTGGCCACATGCTTACGATCGCGCACCGCGTGCCGGACGAGCTGAAGACGGCGCTCGTGTTCCCCGTTCATCTCGATATAGGCCAGAAGAGCCATGTAGTCGCCCGTTCCCAGTTGATTGAGATGAGCGCGCATCACGCCAGCCAGTGAGAAATTATTCCTGGCCAGGCTCTTGAGCGTGGTAGCGTTGCGTTCGTCAGTAAAGAGCTTGATGCCATCCTCTTCCAGCAACGGAGTTTCAGCCGGGAGTTGGCCGGATTTCTCATACGCTTCAGTCAGCTGGCGGGTCACGATTTTGCTGGCTTCGACGTCCGGCTGATTGAACGGATTGATTTTCAGGATCGATCCGGCGACTGCGGTCGCAATCTCCCAGCGGAAGAACTCCTGTCCGATGTCGTAGGTGTCAGCCAGTTCAATCTCAACCACCGGCTGGCCGGCTTTTTGTAACGCTGCGATACCTGCTTTCCGGGCTGTATCGGCTTCGGCGCTTAGGCGCAAATAAATGAAAAGACGATCATCCCCGTAGCACTGCGGCGGGCCCAATTCTTCGCGATCCACCGGGATCAGCCCTTTGCCCAGTTTACCTGTGCTTTCGGCCAGGAGTTGTTCCAGCCATGCTCCAAGGTCATGGATACCCGGCGAGGTGATGATGGTGATCTTGTTGCGTCCGAGATTGCCGAGTGTTCCCAGAATCCCGCCCAGAATCGCGCCGGGATTCTGGCCGGCCGGTACATCCGGCCCGCAAGCCTGAACCATCTCCTCCGTGCGCGACAAAAACTTGCGGACATCAAGCCCCATCACGGCGCCAGGGACCATGCCAAAATTGGAAAGCGCTGAATACCGTCCGCCGATGCTGGGTACGCCGAAGAAGATCTTGCGGAAGCCATCGCCCCTGGCAACCTGCTCCATCTTGGAGCCGGGATCAGTAATGGCGATGAAGCGCTCGCCAGCCTTGCCTTTGCCAACCACTTCCTGGGCGCGTGCAAAAAAGTATTGCTTAAAGATATTGGGTTCCAGAGTGCTGCCGGACTTGCTGGCGACGATGAACACCGTCCTTGCCAGATCGACCTGGCCCTCCACGGACTTAATTTGCGCTGGATCGGTAGAATCCAAAACATGGAGCTCAGGATGACCTGCCTGCTTACCGAAGGTCATCTTCAACACTTCCGGACACAAGCTTGAACCTCCCATGCCCAGCAGAAGTGCGTGAGTGAAGCCGGCTTTGGCGATGTCGGCAGCAACATCCAGAAGTTGTTGTACATGCGAGATCTGATCATCCACCACGGGCAGCCAGCCTACCCACTTGTTCTCGTCGTCAGCGGTCCACAGAGCGGCATCACCCTTCCAGAGGCTTCCCATCTTCTGATTGGACTGCCAGTCCTTGAGTGCGACCTCGACTGCCTGCTTAAGCGGCGCGGAGAATTCCCAGCGTAGAGATTGGACCATCTGTTTTGTGCTCACTGATCTTTCTTTTTCTGCTCCACGGCGGAAAGCAGCTTTTGGAATGCATCGTCAAACAACTTGATGGCTTCATCCAGGAGCTGAGCGGTGATCTGTTGCATGGAAACCCCGGCCTTTTCGAGATCCGTCATGGTCTTGTCCGCCGCTGCGAGATTCGCATCCAGTGTGCGTTGGACTCGGCCATGCTCTCGAAACGCGTCCATGGTGGCGGGAGGGATGGTGTTGACGGTATCCGGGCCGATCAATTCTTCGATGTACAGCACGTCACGATATTTAGGATTCTTGGTGCTGGTGCTGGCCCACAATAGCCGCTGCGTGTGCGCGCCGCGGGAGGCCAAAGCCTGCCAGCGCGGGCCGGCAATCATCTGCTGGTAGCTGCGATAGGCCTGCTTGGCGTTGGCGATTGCTACTTTGCCCTGCAGTGATTGCAGCAACTGAATCTGGTTTGGATCAGTGGAATTCTTTGCCCGCGCTTCAATCATGGAGTCGGCCAGGGTATCGATTCGGCTGACAAAGAAACTGGCGACACTGGCGATACCGCTGACATCTTTTCCCGCTTTGAGTGCCTGTTCCAGGCCGTCCATGTACGCTTCCGCGACTTTAATGTAGGCTTCCTGGGCAAACAGCAAGGTGATGTTGACGTTGATGCCTTCACTCGTAAGCTGGCCAACTGCGGGAGCGCCTTCAGGCGTTCCCGGAACCTTGATCATGATGTTAGGGCGGCCTACGGTCCTCCACAAGCGGCGTGCTTCTTCAATGGTGCCCTTGGTGTCGCGGGCGAGCGTGGGCGAAACTTCCAGGCTTACATAGCCGTCACGTCGTTTGGTGGACTTATAAACCGGCAGCAGGAGATCGGCGGAGTCCTGGATATCGCGCACGGCGATGCGCTCATAGATGTCTCCGGTACTCAGACCCTGGGAGCGAAGCTGGGCCAGAAAATCAGCGTAGTCACTGCTTCCGGCGATGGCTTTTTCGAAGATTGAAGGATTTGAGGTGATGCCGCGCAGGCCATCGTGATCGATAAGACGCTGCAACTCGCCATTGGTGATAATGTTGCGGCGAATGTAGTCAAGCCAGACCGATTGGCCGAACTTTTGCAGTTCCAGCAACTGATTCGCTGCCGAGGCGCTGCTCTGGGTCTGTTTTTCGGGGGTAGTAACCGGGTTCATGAAATCTTCTCCTTGGTCGGATGCAGCGAGTACCGCTGCTCAATCCTGTGAATCTTTTCCAATCGCCGGCGGTGCCGTTCTTCACCGGTGAAGCGAGCGTTCAAAAAAGTAACGCACAAATCTTTGGCCAGCTCCGGGCCGAGCACGCGCGAACCCAGCACGAGCACATTGACATCATCGTGCTCCACACCCTGGTGAGCGGAGTAGCCGTCATGGCAAACGCCGGCGCGGATGCCGGGAATCTTGTTGGCAGCCACAGAGGCGCCCACGCCGCTGCCGCAGATCAAAATGCCGCGCTCTGACCTGCCGTGCAGGACGCTCAACCCCACTGCTTCAGCATAATCAGGATAATCTACCGGGGCTGTGCTGTC
>DASTPO010000379.1:0-2621 GCA_035762225.1 Candidatus Angelobacter sp. | reverse complement strand
CGTATGCCGCCATCCAGCGAGAGCTCGCCCACCATCACGTAATCGGTCAGCTCTTTTTTGACCAACCCGCCGTAGGCGCCCATGATGCCCATTGCCATGGGCAGGTCAAAACCGGAGCCTTCTTTCTTGATGTCAGCCGGTGCCAGGTTGATGGTGATCTGTGTAAGCGGGATTTCATACCCGCAGTTTCTCAATGCCGAACGCACACGTTGCTTGCTCTCACGTACTGCCGCGTCAGGCAGCCCAACTGTCTGAAAATTTTCTTTGGGATCGCGCGACGGGCTGACATCGACTTCCACTTCGATAATGTTCGCGTCGATTCCGTAGACTGCTGCGCTCTGGGTCTTGAAGAGCATCTTGCGGGCGTTCTCCTGCCGGGACAGCAATTCTACAGGACAAGGTACTCTCTTTAGGGAAGTTTGCCAGAGGGTCACAATGAGAACCGTCCAGGCATGAAAGAATGCTAAATACGGTGCTGCAATTGATACTCGGACGGTTGTTCTTGTTAAGAATGTCAGAAAGAACTAGAGCGTGATGACGTGCGCGAAATGCCATGGGCCAGGCGCTTTTTATTTCTGCTTACTTCCCTACAAACCAGCCCTGTCATTCTTCGTGATGTTACCTAAGTACATGTTTCCGTTGAATTTCCACTCCATTTGAAAGTACCATGAAGCTACCCCCTCTCCTTGAATTATGGTCCGGCATGTCGAACCTCGAGTTGATGTCACTCTGGATGTAAAAGTTTGGGGTTTGGACCTGCACGGAAAGCCTTTCGTCCAGCATGCCCGCACGGTAAATGCCAGCACCGTCGGCGCGAGGCTCATCGGGATCGACTGCGTCCGTGAAGGTGAGGTAATCTCCCTTCAACACGGTGAACAAAAGTCGCGATGCAAAGTAATATGGGTTGGACGCGACGCCGCCAAAGCCAGGCAGATCGGCATTTTTTGCCTGGAGCCGGGGAAAACTCTGTTCGGCGCAGTTCTGCACACGTCGAGAACGCCCACGGGCTACGCGCCGGGCTTTGCCGGCAGAAAGGAAACGGCGCGGCCACCAGACAAAGCAAGGAGCATTATGCAAGACACGCCAGGAACCAGGAGAAGTCAGGAGCGATTCCATTGCACGGGTGGAGTTGAACTGCGCCGCAATGAAGGCGCGCCTCCTGTATTCGGCAACTTGAGCGACCTCAGCCTGACCGGGTGCTATGTTGAGACAGTCTCTACGCTGCCTGTCGGTACCGAACTGTTGTTCATGTTGCGTGTTCGTGAGAGCGTGGTGCGCGGCCGCGCGCAGGTCAAAACATCGCACCATGCCGTCGGCGTCGGCCTGGTATTCCAGCATATGAGCAAGGAAGACCGGCAAAACCTGGAATTCGTCATCGGATCGCTTTCCGGATTGCAGGAGATGCGCCCACCGGACCAGCGTCGCCCGGTGCAGGAAGACCCGCTCCCGCTCCATCGCGCACTTTCCGGGAACACGGTTCGTCCTGCTTCCGCATCCGGGTCGAGCAGCCCAATCTCGGTGCAGGTAACAGGCATCATGAACGAGCTCAACAAGGTGGAGCAGGGATTGGTGATCGACCGAGTCGATCCGCGCATCATTGCCCAGTTTCACGATGCTGTCGAGCATATCCGCCAGACTGCGTGGTCGGTGGTGCAATGGGTGGAACTCAACTCCAGGGGCGGCGATCCTTTTGAGGTGTTGCCTCAGCTTGAGGCAGAGCGCATGCATATGCTGCGCAAGCTGGCCCACAACGTGACCGCCGATGTCGACGCGGGGAGCATTACCCGGTTCACCGATGGAATTTCAGAGATGTATGAAGTTGCCCAGGGACTCTACCGTGGCCTGAGAAAGATTGTGATCGATTCGCCTGACGACAAGTAGGCACGTTTAACCCGCTCAACAATTGGCGATCTAAGAACCGTCCGCCTGGGCAAGCCGTTTGCGATGGCAATGCGCTGTAAACCGCTCAAATGTGAAAACCGCGAATCCACGCGGATTTTGTGCGCGTAAACTCGCGGTTGATTTTCCTGCCGTTCGATCCGCTTCCTGTCTAGACCGTCTCCACCGCCAGCGCTACAGAGTTTCCACCGCCCAGGCACAAGGCCGCGATTCCGCGCTTTCCGCCACGGCGGATCAATTCATAAATCAGCGTCACCAGAACGCGCGTTCCACTGGCGCCGATGGGATGTCCCAGAGCTACGGCGCCGCCATTCACGTTCACCCGCGCGGGATCGATCCCCAGTTCCTTGATTACAGCCACTGACTGCACCGCGAAGGCTTCGTTGATCTCATAGAGATCAACGTCTTCCGGCTTCCATCCCGTCTTGGCCCAGATTTTTCTGATGCCATCCACCGGCGCCATCATCACCCACTCTGGCGCAATGCCGCTGGTAGCCTGTGCCACAACGCGGACCATGGGCTGTGCCCCGAGTTGCTTGGCCCGAGCCGCCGAGGTCACCACCACCGCCGCCGCTCCGTCATTCATGGTTGAAGCGTTTCCGGCGGTCACGGTCCCATCTTTCTTGAACACCGGCTTCAGGTTTCCCAAAGCTGCCGCGGAGCTGTCTTCACGCGGGCCTTCGTCTTTTTCAAACAGCACCGGCGCTTCCCCCTTCTTCTTT
>DASTPO010000378.1:0-3930 GCA_035762225.1 Candidatus Angelobacter sp. | reverse complement strand
CCTCGATATCCAATTCAGCGTCGCGGACATGCGGGACTTCGGCAGCGGGGACGATTCGCGGTTCGACGCTGTCATCTGTATGGATAATGCTCTACCCCACCTGGCTGGCACCGATGGGTTAAATCGGGCTATCGTGCAACTAAAAAAGCGCCTGTGCCCCGGTGGGATTTTTATGGCCAGCATCCGGGATTACGACAGGCTTCTTGAAGAAAGACCCGCCGTTCAGGGCCCATCTTTCTATTCTGACGATGGTCGTCGTCGAATTGTCTTTCAGGTTTGGGACTGGCTTGATCGCGAACGCTATAACTTTCATCTCTATATCACCCGCGAGATAGAAACAGGATGGGAAACATTGCACACGACAGGACATTATCGGGCCCTGCGCAGAAGTGAGGCTGACGCCGTGCTAGGCCAGGCCGGATTCAGAGCTCCCCGCTGGCAGTTCCCTGAATCCAGCGGCTTCTACCAGCCCATTGTCATCGCGAAAGCCGCTTGAGCATTTCGTCTTGGGAGAAATTCCCGGCGGAGAAATTCTGGAATCAAAGCGCCATCAACTGTCTTTGCGATAGAGCAGGTCGCGCATCGCCGCGCGCCGGGCGGCGTTGCCTTCGCGGTCCGTGGTTTGGCCGTCGCCTTTCGGGCGCCTCGAATCCAAATCGTCGGCTTCGGTGGCGCTGCACTCGGGACAGCGGTTGGCAAAACCGGGTTTATCCGGCTTCAATTCAAATTCCTCTTCACAGATGGCACAGACTTTGATGGGAAAAGCCATGACAGCTCCATGATAAATGGTGGGGTATTCTCGCTCAATGCCGCACACTTGTGTTACAAAAATATGTTTGCCTGATATGTCTGATTCCTGTTACCCCGCGCCGCCAGGAGCCCTGTGTTAAGGGCCGCCTTCATCTCTCTTTCCGAAAGCAAGTCTCTGCGCTCCGCGGCGGAGAAAACCTGGATTGGGCAGCGGCTCTCGCGGCGTTTTGTTGCCGGCACCACCATTGAAGACGCGCTCGCGGCCACCCAGGCGACCAATAAGCTGGGCTTGAGCGTCAGCGTGGACAACCTGGGCGAGAACGTAACCAATGCCGAGGAGGCCCGGCACAGCGCACAGCTCTATCACCAGATGCTGGACGCCATGCACGACCAGGGGCTCAAAGCCAACGTGAGCCTCAAGCTCACCCACATGGGCCTGGACGTGGACGAAGCCATGGCCTATGACATCTCTTCCGCCGTGGTACAGCGCGCCGCCCGTCTCGACAGTTTTGTTCGCATTGATATGGAAGGCTCGCCTTACACGCAGCGCACGCTGGATTTCGTCCACCGCCTCCATCGTCAGCCGGAGAACCATGGCCACGTCGGCGCCGTGATCCAGTCTTATCTTTTTCGCAGCGAACGGGATGTTGAGGCGCTGCTGGCCGAACGCATCCGCATACGCCTTTGCAAAGGCGCCTATAAAGAGTCGCCGGAAATCTCTTTCGAAAAGAAAGCCGACACTGACGCCAACTATGTCAAGCTGATGAAGATGCTGCTGAAGAGCGGCGTCTACCACGGAATCGCCACGCACGATGAAAACATGATCCGCGCCACCATCGAATTCGCCCAGAAGGAACAAATTCCGGCGCAGGCCTTTGAATTTCAGATGCTCTATGGCGTGCGTCGCGACCTGCAACAAAAGCTGGTGAAAGATGGCTGGCGCTGCCGCGTTTACATCCCCTTCGGCACCGAGTGGTATCCCTACCTGATGCGTCGCCTGGCCGAGCGCCCGGCCAACGCGATATTCATCCTGAAGAATCTGTTTCGCTAGCGGATGTGTCGAAAGCAGGTCTTCGCCGATAGCAACAGATACGATCGACATCACGCCTCGTATCGACACGAAAGGCACGCACCAGTGGAACGCAGAGGCTACCCGGCTTTCTTTTTCAATTCTTCCAATGAGTATCTTGTTCCTCGCCAGGTGATGCCGCCGTCACGGATCGCGGCAAATGCGGAACGAAGTACAGCGACCACAAATAACACAGCGGCAAAAGGGCAAGTGAGAAACAGCCACGCAGCGCCCGCTGCATACCGGGCCGTTAGCGCGTAGCCCAGCGCGATCATGGACACGGCCACAGCAAATCCTGCCCGCGTCCAGCCAGGCGCGATCACAAGCCCCAGAAACGGCCCGATGCAGAGAAAGCAGACCAGGCAACAGACAGCCAGAACCAGGCTTATTCGAAATTTCAGAAACGCGAAAAGGTTTTTCTCCAGATTGCGCACCACCCCGGAGGCGCCCACCGCCCAGCGCAGCGTTACCATGCCGCGTCCGTACACGATGTCCTGTCGCAGCCCCGTCTTCTTGATCAGCTCTCCCAGTTTGAGGTCGTCCACCACTTCCAGCCGCAGGCTTTCATAGGTGCCAATCTCTTCATAGGCCGAGCGGCGAATCAGATTGAACGCGCCCACGCCCACATGGTCGCGCGCTTTCGGATCGCGAATCTTCCACGGCCGCATGGCAAAACTGGCCATGACCTGGGGAAACGAGATCATCATCTTCTCGCCCAGTGTCTTCATGTGGCCGGTGGGAAAAAGCACCAGGTGGTCCACGTTTCTCTTGCCGGCATAGCTCAACGCGCGGCGAAGCGTGTTGGGGTGAAAAACGCAGTCGGCGTCAGTGAACAAGAACCACTCTCCGTTGCCCAGCTGCGCGCCGCGCCACATGGCATGCAGCTTGCCCAGCCATCCCGGTGGAAGTTCGCCGATGTGAAGCACCCGCAAACGCCCATTTGCAGCCGGATCGGAAGCGAGCCGCTCCATGATCTTGCCGGTCTGGTCAGTGGATCGGTCATTGACGGCAATGACCTCAAAGCGTGGATAGTCGAGCGCCAGCAGCGAACGCACCGCCTCTTCGATCTCGCCTTCTTCGTTGCACGCCGGAACCACAATCGTCAGCGCCGGCAGCGCGTCATCACCGGCCGGTTCCCATTCCGGACGGGTGAGGTCGGCAATCTCAGTAAAATGCAGGGCCAATTGCACGATTGGCACCAGCCAGATCAAGGCCAGCGAGAAACCGGAAATCCAGTAGAACCAGATCATCCCTTTTCAGCCGCGAGCCCTGCGTCTGCTTCAATCTTGAAGCGCGGCGCGAACCTGGCTCCATAAAGCAGCACCACGCCTGAAATTCCTGCCGCAATGAACGCCACCCAGAAGGCTTTTTGCAGAGATCCGGTCTTATCAGAGATATTGCCGATCAACGTGGGTGAAAAGGCGTCGCCCAGCAGATGAATCACAAAGACGTTCACCGCCAGCGCCGTGGATCGAATACTTGCGCTCACGGAATTGACCAGCGCTCCATTGCTTGGCCCTGTACCGATCAGGATAAAAAATACCGCGGCAAAGATTGCCGGAAACATCAGCTTTCCCCGCGTGTAAATCGCCGCCACCATGAATGGGACCGCAATCAGCATTGCAACACCTGAAAAGGTGTAATAGGCCCCGAAATAACGTTTCAGCAGCCGATCACCGAGCCAGCCGCCCAACAGCGTTGCCCCGATACCGTTAGTGACTACAATCGCGCTGAAATAGGTGTTCGCGGTGGTAACGGTCATGCCGCGCAGCCGTTGCAGAAAGGTCGGAATCCATACCTGCATACCCCCGACGGCGAAGGTGTACATGGCCATGCCCAGCGTCGCGGTGATAAAAGCGCCGTTGCGTG
This sequence comes from Candidatus Angelobacter sp., assembly GCA_035762225.1. Classification (GTDB taxonomy): domain Bacteria; phylum Acidobacteriota; class Terriglobia; order Terriglobales; family Acidobacteriaceae; genus Angelobacter. The sequence goes on along the minus strand of DASTPO010000378.1, from coordinate 242 downwards.
CCAGGCCGCGGAGCAGCGTGCGCGCGCCCACGGGAGCATGTTCTTCATGCTGGCCGCGCGGGGGCTCGGGTAATAGCCAAAGCAGGAATGCCAATAAAAAACCGGGGATTCCAGCCACCATGAACGGCACGCGCCATCCGAAATGATGCGCCAGATACCCGCCGACGAAATATCCAGCCGCGCTGCCCACCGGCAAGCCCAGAAAAAAGATGGAGAGCATGCGGCCTCGGCGCATCGGCGGG
>DASTPO010000377.1:0-2767 GCA_035762225.1 Candidatus Angelobacter sp. | reverse complement strand
GACCGCGACAAAATTGAGCCGCTCGTTCTTTCGCGAAACAGCAGAGCCGTTCGTGGGTTCAACTTCCATCTCGGCATCGACGCCAACAGCGGGATTCTCGCCTTCGGCAGACGTCTCCGCCAGATTGAGGTGAACCCGGATTGATTCCGCCTGGGCAAAAAATGAGGTGATCTGCTGCTGGAATGAGGCGGCATCTTTCATGCGCGAGAGATCGAAGATGGCGAGCAGCTTTTTCTGGCTGTGCCCCTGCAAGGCCTCCGCTACTTGCGCGAGCAGGTTGGCGGCATCGCGATCAGTAAAAGCGGCGGGCGATGGCGCCGGCTGCGGCGACGGGTTTTGCGCCATCACCGAACCGCACAGCAGAACGGCGGCCATGGCGGCTGCCCGCGCAGCGGCCAATTTACTTGCCAAGCTCACCGCCTTCAGGCCCGTAAAACACGACCCACACCACCAGGTCTTCAGAGAAATGCTCAAAACGATGGACCTCGCCGGCGGCGGCGAACAAGGCATCACCGGGCACGAACTCAACCCGCCTGCCTTCGACAACAAATGTTCCCTTGCCGGAGACAACGATATAGAGCTCGTCACGCGTGTGCGGCTGCTGAAGATCGGTGCCCTTGGGCGCGTAGATCTCCAGCGTGAGCGTGCCGTGGTGAAAAAGGTCGGCATAGAGCTTGCCATCGCGCGTGGGGATGGCGCTGTGCGCGTCGGCAAACTTGATGATGCGTTCGGCAGAAAATTCCATGCTTGTGTCGCTCCTGCGAGGGGCCCTGATAATTCTTTTACGCGAAATCCAAGCCGGCAAACGCCGGGTTAGAACTCAATGCTCTCACCCCAGGTCTCGGCAAAAACCGTGCGCTGGGTGCTGAATCGTCCCCCGTGCGGCTTGTCCGCACCCTTCAACCTTCCCACACCCAGCAAGGCCACGACGCGGACACGTTCCGGAATTTTCAGCAGAGCCTTCACCTGGTCCTCCATAAAGCCTTCCATGGGCGCCGTGTCATAACCCAGAGTTTCCGCTGTCCACATCATGGTGGTGAAAGCAATCATGGTCTGGCGATTGACCCAGACTGCATAACTTGGCTCCAGACCGGCAACCTTGCCCGGCGCGCTGCCCAAAAGGCCGTGGATCGTCTTGCGCATGGTTTCCTGCTGGGCCGGATCATTGAAGCCATGTTCGCGCCCCAGGCGCAAGACTTCATCCAGGTCGCCATCCTTCCAGCCCTGCGGATCGCCGCAGGCGACAATCACAGCGCTGGCTTGAGCCACCTTTGGCTGACCGAAGGCGGCCTGGCTCAGCTTCTTTTTCTGCTCACGGTCCCGCACCACGACGAAGCGCCAGGGCTGGAGGTTGTAACCACTGGGCGCGTCCAGACCAGCCCGGATGATTTTTTCCAGGTCCGCGGCGTGGATGGGAACATCCTCAAAGCTGGGGGTGGCATGGCGATCCCTGATCGCCTGGCTCAACAGTTTCTCAGCCGCAACTTTAGCCATGTTTTCTCCCGTACAATTAGACGGCAATTGTTTCACAGTGGATAGAAAGTTAGCCAGAAGCCGGGCGTGCCTGCTTGCCCGTCGGCAGCGTGGGAAGCGGGTTCCAGTGTGAGCGACACAAACAAACTATCGCGGCATCCAACAATCGTGGCCTTAGAACAATACAACAAGAAGCGCCGGTTCAATGAGACGCCGGAACCGGAAGGCAAGGTAGAGAATGCGGACCAGCACCGCTTCGTGGTCCAGAAGCACCAGGCCTCGCGATTGCATTATGACTTTCGGCTGGAGATGGATGGTGTACTGAAATCATGGGCCGTACCCAAAGGGCCATCGCTTGATCCGGGCGACAAGCGGCTGGCAATGCAGGTGGAAGACCATCCGGTTTCTTATTTTCATTTTGAAGGCAAGATCCCGCAGGACAACTACGGCGCGGGTACGGTGATGGTATGGGACACCGGGACGTGGGAACCGCTGGGTGATGCGCGCGAGCTGCTCAGGAAAGGCGACTTGAAATTCCGGCTCCATGGAGAAAAGTTGAACGGTGAATTTGTGCTGGCCAAGATGCGCTCGCGGCGGCCGGGTTCGAAAGGCGCGGAATGGCTGCTGATCAAGAAGAAGGACGAGGCCATGCAACCGGGTTTCGACATCGACAAGCTGGATTATTCGGTGCTGACACAGCGCAGCCTGAAGGAGATTGCCGGCGATCAAGACTCGGATGAGTGGGAGAGCGATCGCAAGAAGGCAGTCCGCAAGGGCGCTGAGTGGCTGGTGAAAGACGCAGAGGAATCCGGCAAGACTGCCGCGAAGAAGAAAAACGCCCGGGCTGCAGCCGCTAAGACCGTCGCACCAAAGAAATCTTCAGTTAAAAAATCGGCAGAGAAGGCCACCGGCAGAAAACCCAAAGTAAAAAAAAAGACCAGCCGGGCGGCGTAGGGTCAGCGCGTCCTGAGGCGTTGTCTGATCAGCTGGCGCGTATCGCCAATGCCCGCCGCGCTGCCATGCCACGGGAAATACATCCGATGCTGGCCACGCTGGTGGAAGAGCCGTTTGACGATCCGCAATGGATCTATGAGGTCAAATGGGATGGCTACCGTGCCATAGCCTTCGTTAGCGATGGAACAGCGCGGCTGGTTTCGCGCAACCAGAATCAATTGACGGCTGAATTTCCGGAGGTCGCCAGCGCGATGAGATCTCTGCCGCTGGAAAATGCCATCCTCGATGGCGAAGTCGTGGCCCTGGATGAAGCAGGCCGGCCATCGTTCAGCCTGATGCA
>DASTPO010000376.1:0-7425 GCA_035762225.1 Candidatus Angelobacter sp. | reverse complement strand
CGGTCAACGCCAAGGCGGTTGCGGCCTTTTCGCCGGGACCCGGACCGCTTACCACGGGCACGCTCATTACGCTGAGCGCCGCAGGCAGCACGCCGACGAATGGACCGTTTTCATGGGTGCAGGTGGTCAACCCAGGCGACCCGTTTGTGACCATCACCAATGCCAATACGGATACGGCAACATTCAACGCGCCGGTCGTAGCGGCCGACACAACGCTTACTTTCCAGCTCACGGTCGGTGGAAACAACAATACGAATGCGGCTTCGGTGAACCTGTCCGTGCCAATCGCCAAAGCGTCTCCTAACACTCCGCCGGCAGTGACCGCGGGTTCCGCTCCGGCCAACAATGTGGCCAGCGGAGCCACGGTAACGCTGACCGCTACGGCCATTGATCCGGCGGGCGGCCCGGTCAACTTCACGTGGACAGCTCCCGCGGGCATCACGTTGCATTCCGGCGCGGCAGATGGACACCTGCAAACGTTTACAGCGCCCAACGTGCCGACGCTTTCCGGGCCACAGTCTTTGGTGTTCACAGTAAAAGGCACGAGCGGCGCATCAGGCTTGAGCAGCACCGCCTCGGTGACTGTGATCGTGGATCCGACAATCGACACGGTGTTGATTACGGGAGTGACTTACCGGCAGGGTAAAGCGAGGCTGACGATCACCGCCACCGATGTGACTCCGGGAATCTCGCTGACCGCAACACTGGACCTGATCAATCAGGCGACGGGGCAGCCATGGACGGGCGTAATGGGGCCCGATGTTCCGCCTGCGCCGGGCAACTTCTCGATCATCTTTTCCAACATCGGTCCACCGAACCTGGTGACCGTGACTTCAACTGGCGGTGGATCTGCAACTTCCGGGATAACCGCGCTACTGCCATGAAGGAGCGGGCTGCCGGAGATTTCCGGCAGCCCTTCTCAAAGTGACTTCTATTGCAAGGTGAAGCCGGGAACGCCGGTTTCGTAACGAGGGGGTGCAATATGAAAGACTGGAAATCCGATCATACCGAACCGGCGCGCACGCGTGATGCAGGCGCAGACCTTGAACCTTCAGATCGAGAGCGTGAACTGGCGCTTGCAGCGGTGGAGGAAATACACGAGCGAACTTTTCAGCCGTCGATGCTGCCGATGCGTGAATACTTTCACCCCTCACGGGCGGAACTGGTGGAGCGGCGTGAGGACGGAGCCAGCCTGGGAGTGATTGAGCTGCATTGCAAGCTATGCCAGCGCCTGATTGTGGCCAGCCGCGACGAGTTCATCCTGCCGATTGCAGCCAAAGCGCACAAATGTCGCGAGATGCGCAAAGGAGTGAAAATGGCCAAGGGCAAGATCGGCGTGGACCAGATGTTCCAGCTATCGATCATTCTTAAACAGAAACGGAGCCGCAACTACGAATCCTGAGCGCCAGCGACTCGCTAGCGGCGATCCAACTCATTCTGGCGTCCATCAGGAAACATCTCAATCAGCTTTCCCGTCTTGCCTGAGTTGTCAGTGGCGAACTTGAGGCGCGGAGCGTCAGCGCCGTCGACGGAAAAAGTATCGGGCGACATAGCCACCAGCTTCATCTGCGGCCCATCGCCCAGTTGCAGGAACAGCTGATTGCCATCGACGGTGACGTGGCGCGTGCCGTAATTCCCCGCGAGCCGTCCCAGGTCCTGCTGGTTGACGGTGACCGGGTGCATTTGCACATCCACAGCGGTTTCCGCCCATGCGGCCTCGGCCTTGGCCTGAGGATCTGTCGCGCTGGATTCAATATTCTGCAGGGCTTCTTTGTAGGCGACGTTATATGCATCTTTGGCTGGAACCTTCTCGTCCGGTTCCACGCCCGTTCCTTCCCAGTTGGTCCTGGTCACGGGGTTGATGGCGCGACCGGTGGGGATGAACATGCCCAGTCCGGCGGCCAGGGGGAAGAATCCGCCCGGGTTGGCGCCACCGCCGGTGGTTTCGCCGATGATTTTTGCGCGCTTCAGCACCTTCATGTTGTTGGTGAATTCTTCAGCGCCGGAAAAAGTGCGAGCGCTGGTAAGAATGTAAAGCGGCATCTCCGCCATGCTTTTGCCGGAGACATAGGGCAGGGTCCAGAACTGGTCAGTGCGGTCATCCTTGCGCCAGTAAAGGTTGTTGAGGTGCGTGGGCTCCTTGAAGAAATAGGTGCTGATGAGCTGGATCATGCTGGGATCGCCGCCGCCGTTCTTGCGCAGGTCGATGATCACGGCGTCACAGTTGGCGAGAAAATTCATTGCCGCGATGGCCGTGGCGCCGCCGTGGTCGGCGGGCGAAAAGCCGCGCAGGTCAAGATAGCCGACATTTCCTGAGAGCCGCTCCAGCTTGTAAAAACCAAAGTTGTTGCGCGCGTCCTGGTGGATGAAGCGCAGCTCGCGCTCCGCCGGGTCTTCATTCTTGCCGGCCTGCGGAGGAGCGATGAAGACACGCATGTGCTTGTCATGCGTCACGCTCTGGAGATCATGGGTAAGGCGCTCGGCAAACTCCTGCGGACGGCTAATGCTCTTATATTCGCCCTTGGCCAGTTGCGCCTGGATCAATTGTCCGGCTTTAGCGGCGACGTCAGGGAAGACATAGTTGTCATTGAGGCTGGAAGCGATTTTATTGACGACCTCGGTCTGCGAATGGACATCAAGAGCGGGCGCCTGGGCCTGAAGACGGCTCACGCCGGCGCTGAAACAGATTAAGGTGAGCAGAGGCAGGACGTGCCGAGACAGTTTCATGGTGAACTCCTGGCGTGCAGGTTAGACGAAAATCACGTGGCCTGGTGAGCGTTGGCCAGCAAGCGCCGGACGGCGGTTTCAAACCGGCTGTTTGTTTTTCTTGCCGTCCTTGTTTTCGGCCGCCTGAGCGGCGGCCTGCTGGGCCAAGGCATGTTCCACCACCCGCTGCATGTCGGCGAGCGGAGCCGGCTTTCCCGACCAGATTTCAAACTGGCGGGCGCCCTGCTGGACAAACATCTCCGAACCGGGAATCACATGCAGGCCACGGGCACGAGCTATCTTAATCATGCGCGTTTCCGCCGGGGTATAGATCATCTCAAAGAAATATTTCGCTTTCATTTCCAGTTCAGAAATGGGGAGCGGATCGCGATTGCCTTCCATGCCCACCGGCGTGGCATTGATGATGACGTCAAACTCCATCTTCTTGAGCATGGTGCGGTTAATGGCCTTGGCACGAGCCTGTTTAGCCAGTTTCTGGGCGGCGGCCGGCGTGCGGTTCAGAATATAAACTTCCGCACCGCGTTCTTTCAGGCCGAAGACGGCGGCGCGGGCTGCGCCTCCCGCTCCCAGAACCAAGATCTTCGCGCCCTGGAGGCGAATGCGGGTTTCCAGCGGTCGAACGACGCCGTTCACGTCAGTATTGAAGCCGTAGAGCTTGCCATCCTGGCTGCGAACCAGCGTGTTGCAAGCGCCCACCTTGGCGGTCCAGGGATCGGTTTTGCCCAGATGCTTGAGAATCTGTTCCTTATAAGGCATGGTCACGCTGAGCCCGGCAATGGGGATATCGCGGACACAGGCGAGCAGATCATCCAGGGATTTGGCATGGAGGGCCAGATAGACCCCGTTGACGTTCTCGCGGCGGAAGGCGGCATTGAGCATTGCCGGCGAAAGCGAGTGGGCGACCGGGTCCCCGGCGACACCGTAGAGTCGGGTTGCGGCGTCCACCTGGTCAATGCGGAAGGTTTCACGCAGGGTGCGGGCGGTGAGCTGGCCGGGAGCGGTCTCTTCCCCGGGATTGGCGGCGGCAAAAGTGAACTGGCTTCCGGCGCGGACACAAAGCACCCGGCTGATAACGCCCTGCTCGCCCATGCATAGCCCGATCAGAGAATGAGAATGGCTGTATTTCTCCAGGAATTTCATCATCACCACGTTGTCATACAAGGAGTTAGCGGTGGTGACGATCTTGATGAAGTCGGCGGGATACTGCCGCATGCGGGCGAAAGTCTCTTCCAGCTTCCTGGTGCCGCGAAAATCGTGAAACGACAGAATAAGGTTAGCGGAGCGCCGGAGCTTGTTGAAGTCCGCCGGTTTCATGTGGGTTGCGGTCTCAAGTTCGACGTCAACCAGGTGGCAGCCCAGGTTGGCTGCTTTGACCAGAAGATCGAGCTGAGCGGCAATGGTCCCGCGAAACTTGCCACCTCTGGCGGTGCGGCGGCAGGTGGCCACGATCAGGGCTTCGGGGTGAAATTCGACAAAAGTTTTGAGCTTGGCCAGGCCTAAAGCCGGCTTGGAGAGGTAATCTAACCTAAACTCAATAAAGGGGTTATCCCTGACGATCAGATCAGCCCGCTGTACCATTTCCGGTGGCGTGGAGGCGGCGATGGCAACGCAGATCCGGGGCAGCCGGGCCGGCAGAAAGCGCGGGGCGAAACTGGATGGTGTTCCATTCATTGAATTTAGATAAGGCTGGCCATCATACGTGAGCGAAAATCACAGATTCAAGCACGGAATGCAAGAAGGGAATGAACTTCTGTAATTAAGCGTATCTGCTTAGTAAATAAGAGTTTAGTTGAAGTCGAACGAAAGGCGGTGATATGTTCCACCCGGGAACTCTCGTCTCCCGCGGCAAAGGTATGGAGGTTGTAATGAGGAAAACGGGACTAATACTGCTGGCGATAGCGGGCATTCTTTTGCCGAAGCTGGGCCACACGCAACAGGCGCAACCTGCGTCCGCGGCGCAACCACGATCAGCTACTGGTGGAGCACAGGTCGGGAACACGCCGACGCCGAATGATATGTATTGCTCGGGATTTCTGAGTACAGAGAAGATACCGGACAAGATGTACGTGGCAGCGGGGCACAACAGCCCGGACCAGACACGGTATGCCGGCGCGTCGGACGTCATCTTTATTCACGGTTCGGGGATGAAGGAAGGCGATCGTTACCAGATAGTCCGCCATGTAAAGGACCTCAACCATTACGAGCTGTTCAGCGGGCAGAGATCGGCAGTGAAGCAGGTCGGCGAGCCGTATCTTGAACTGGGCATCGTGAGGATTACGGGAGTGCAGAAGGAAACGGGGATAGCGGCATTCGAATTGAGCTGCGCTGACGTTATACCCGGCGACCTCGCGGTACCACTGGTAGAGCGCACCCCGCCGCCCTTCCGCAACGTGGTGCTGGACCACTACACGCCGCCGAGCGGCAAGCCACAGGGAAGAATCCTGATGGCGAAGGAATTCGATTCATTCCTTGGCACCAAGCACAAGGTTTATCTCAGCATCGGAGAAGACAAAGGGCTGAAGCCGGGCGACTATCTGCGCGCGACCCGCACCTACTCCTACACGTATCACGATCCCGAAGCCGGGCTATCACTGAAAGCCACCCCGGTGGACGATATTCAGGCGAATGCACAGAAGTTGACTGCGGCCGCAGTTTCCAGCCTCCCGCGGCGGACCGTGGGCGACATGATTGTGCTGGAGGTACACAGGAAGAGCGCCACGGCGATGATCCTGACGGCTCTCGAAGATATCCATGTGGGCGACGGGGTTGAGGTGATGGACGTGAGCGACGCGGCGGTGCTGGCTCCAATCAGTCCGGCATTCAGCAACGCTCCGGACGCGGGCGCCGCCAATGCGGCGAACGCCACGCCGCCGAGGATCACTTGCAGCTCCTCTCCGGCCAGCCTGCGCGCGGGCGAGAGTGCAACCATCACCTGCGATGCGGTGAGCCCGGACAATCGCCCGCTGAACATCACGTTTGTCGCCAACGGCGGGAAGCTTTCTTCCAACAAGAACCAGGCAACACTGGATACCACTGACGCGCCACCGGGACCGATCGCCGTGCGCGCGACAGCATTTGACGATCGCCAGCTAAGCGCATCAACGGTGACCTCGGTCAGCGTGGAAGCGCCGGCGCCGGCCCTGCCCACGGCACAGAAGCTGATGGAGCTGGATTACAAGACCGGCAGCGCCTACGTGGACAATCGGTCCAAGGCGGTGCTGGATGACGTCGCACTGAAATTGCAGCAGGACCCCAACCTTAACGTCGTGCTCTCCGGCTCGGCGCAGACGGGTGAAGGATCTGGCATGGCACTGCGGCGGGCGCAGAACGCCATGGTTTACCTGACGAAGTCCAAGGGAATTGATCCGCAGCGAATCCAGGTGAAAGCGGCAACGGAGCCGGGCAATAAAGTAGAGGTATGGACGGTCCCGGCAGGAGCCGCGGCGCCGGGAACGACGCCGCCAGGCGCTGCGCCGCAGAACAATGCGCCGCAGGACCAGCCGGCAGCGCAGCCTCCGGCAGACCAGCCGGCGGCGCAACCAGCCGAGCAACCTGCGGCAACGCCGCAACCAACACCACCGCCGCAGTAATGGTGGCGGGAAGTTTACTTTTTTAGTTTGATGTCTTTAAGCGATCCCGGCGAAAGCCGGGATCGGCTTTTATGATGGCATCGCAAATGGAAGCAGGCTGATTTAGACTTCCGCGCATGAATATCAACGCCTTCACCCGCCTGCTATGCACCTTATTATTCTGTGCGCCGCTGGCGCTCGCCCAGAACCAGACCCAGACCCAGACTCAGACGTATGACGTTGTTATCCGCGGTGCACGGATCATCGATGGAACCGGCAATCCCTGGTATGCAGAAGATGTAGCGATTCAGGGCGAGCGGATCGCCGCCATCGGCAATCTGAAAGATGCGCAGGCGAAGAAGACGATTGACGCCACCGGGCTGGTGGTATCTCCGGGATTCATCGACATGCTGGGGCAGTCCGAGATGGCGCTGCTGATCGATAACCGTTCGCTGAGCAAGCTGTCGCAGGGAATTACCTCCGAGATCACAGGCGAGGGTGGATCGATAGCGCCGCAAGACGCGCTGACCATCGCAGCGGCGCAGCCGGGGCTTGATCCCTACAACCTCAAGATCGACTGGAGCACTCTGGACGATTACTGGCAACGTCTGCGCCAGAAAGGCACGCCAATCAATATCGGAACGTATGTGGGCGCGGCGCAGGTGCGCGAAGCGGTGCTGGGGGACGTGAACCGCGCACCGACGGCCGCGGAGCTGGAAAAGATGAAGTCGCTGGTGGCGCAGGCGATGCAGCAGGGTGCTTTAGGCCTTTCCACGGCGCTGATCTATCCACCCGGGCACTTTGCCAAGACTGACGAGCTGATTGAGCTGGCCAAAGTTGCGGCGCAGTACGGAGGGATCTACGCCTCGCATATGAGGAGCGAAGGCCTCAATGAGGTAGCGGCGGTGCGGGAAGCGCTGCGCATCGGGCAGGAAGCGCACATTCCAGTCGAGATTTTCCACTTGAAGGTCAGCGGCAAGAGCCGCGCTGGAGGAATGATCGAGATCGTGCGCATGATTCAGGAAGCGCGGGACAAGGGCCAGGACGTGACTGCCGATATGTACCCTTATCTGGCAGGCATGACCGCGCTGGCTTCAAGCCTGCCGCCATGGGTGGCAGATGGCGGCCT
>DASTPO010000375.1:0-4371 GCA_035762225.1 Candidatus Angelobacter sp. | reverse complement strand
GCTCCAGCGGGTTCTGCACGCGTTCGAATATCTCTGTCGAATAAGTTTTGTCTTCAAGCTTTGGGGCCGCTACGCGCAGGCCCGTGCGGATGCGCTCAAGAATTTGCTCCCGACTTGGATTCGATACCGCCAATGGCTTATACCTTCTTTGAATTTGTTGATTGACCCGTCTTCCCCAGGTTTTTTTTCCACAGACTGCGGAACGATTTCGACGGCAATGGCACCGGCGAACGTTTGTGCGTCCATGCCCGCATCGGATCCAGGACAGTCCCAGCCAGGCCAAGCCCGTACAGAAGACGCAGGCCGCGTCGCATCATCCATCCGCCCAGCGCATAAAGGCGCGGGTTCAGCATTGCCATCCGCCACAGCTTGAACTGCGTGCGTTCGCTTGCCTTGGCTGATCCGGCATTGGTGAAATCCCGGCGATTGTGCAGCAGGTGGTGATGCAGATTGATGTTCACCGGACAAACGCTGGTGCATGCTCCGCATAGTGACGACGCATAGGAAAGGTGTTGGAACTCGCTGCCGCGCAAGTGCGGCGTCAGCACGCTGCCAATCGGCCCCGGATAGGTGGTGTTGTAGGTATGCCCGCCGATGTTGCGATAGACCGGGCAAATATTCAGGCATGCGCCGCAGCGTATGCAGTGCAGCACCTCGCGTTCTTCGGCGTTGGCCAGCAGGCTGCTGCGCCCGTTATCCAGCAGGACAACATGAAATTCCTCGGGTCCATCCGCCTCGCCAGTCCTCCGCGGCCCGCCGACTAGAGTACTGTAGGTTGTGATCGGCTGGCCCGTGCCGGAAGTCGCCAGGACCGGCCAGAGCGTCGCCAGGTCCGTCAGCCGTGGAATCACCTTTTCGATTCCAGTCACGGCGACATGAATTTTCGGCAGGCTGGTGCTCAACCGCCCGTTGCCCTCATTGGTGGAAATGGCAATTGCGCCGCTGTCGGCCACAATAAAATTCGCGCCGGAAATGCCCATGTCGGCGGCGAAGAACGCTTCGCGCAGCTTCCGTCGCGCCAGCGCCACCAGCTTTTGCGGATCGGCGTCGGCAATGTCCTCGCCCAGCTTGTCGCGAAACAGCTCGCGAATCTGCTGCCGGTCCAGGTGCATGGCCGGCGTCACAATGTGGTATGGAGCTTCATTACGCAACTGCACGATGAACTCACCCAGGTCGGTCTCCCAAACCTTGATTCCCTGCTCTTCCAGTGCGGGAGCCAACTGGATCTCTTCCGTCACCATCGACTTCGATTTCACCACGGTCTTTACCCCGCGGCTCACCGCCAGGTCGCGTATGTAAGCGCAAGCCTCGTCGCCGTTGGCCGCCCAGAAAACATGGCCGCCGCGCGCGGTGACTTTCTCCTCGAACTGGAGAAGATAACGGTCCAGGTTGTTGACTGCTTCGCGCTTGATCTGCTGGCAGCGCCGCCGAGCAGCTTCCCAATCCTTGATGCGAGCCCGCCCGCGCATGTGCGCGGCATCGTAGCTGTCCATGTTCTTGCGGATGAGATCACGATGCGCCAGGTCAGCCGACTTCGTCGCTGCATCCTGCAGAAACTTCTGCGCTGCGCTCTGGGCTTGCGGCGTTTCTCCGGCGGGAACTGGATGGCTGCTCATCGTTATCCTTCGCTCGCCAGAATGCTTGCCAGATGAATGGTTTTGGCCCGATCTTTGCGCCGTCCCAGGATTCCCTGCACGTGCATCAGGCAGCTTGGATCGATGGCAGTGATGTATTCCGCTCCGGTAACAGCCACGCTATCGGCTTTCGATTCTCCCATCGCCACCGAGATGCTCGCAAATTTTGTGGCGAAGGTCCCCCCGAACCCGCAGCATTCGTCCGCGCGCAGCATGTCCAGCAGCTTCAACCCACGCACCCCGCGCAGAAGCTGTATGGGTTCCTCGCGCAGCTTGAGTTCACGCAACCCATGGCATGAGGCGTGATAAGTCACGGTGTGGGGAAAGGCCGCCCCCACATTCTTCAATTTCATTACCTTCACCAGGAATTCTGAAAGCTCAAATGTGCGCCGGCCTATTGCCGCCGCTTCGTCATGCGCCGATCCTGAGGCCAGCAATTCAGGATAGAAGACCCGCACCATCGTGGTGCAGGAGCCGGAAGGGCACACGATGTTTTCAGCATCCCTGAAGACCCGCAGAAAACGTTCTGCACAGGGTCGCGCTTCATCCCAGAAGCCGGAATTGAATGCCGGCTGGCCGCAGCAAGTTTGTTCCTGGCGGTATTCCACCTCACAGCCGATCCGTCGCAAGACTTTAAGCGTATCAACGGCCACTTCTGGCTGCAGTTGATCGACAAAGCACGGCACGAACAGTGAGACTTTGCGGGCCATCGGTTGAACCTGCGCGATTCTACCAGAGCTTGAGAGCGGAAGAATTCATTTTCGCTACCGGCTGGCGGGAGGCGCAATGCCGTTCATGCGCAGATATTCCACCAGCTGTCCATAACAATTTCTCTTGTAACGTTCTCTTTCCGTCCGACACTCCTTATTTAGCAAGGATAGTCTGGCAGCCTTCTTGCGGCAATGAATTGCCGCTCCTTCCGGATAACTGCACTGAAGACCATCGGACGTCCCCGAAACAGACAAGCTTTAAGGAGTGAATATGCCTGCTGTACAACCAAACGAATACACGCTGAAAGGCGGAAACATCACGTTTACGTACGTAAAAAACAATTTCCTCGGCCAGCCGTTCGTTTCCTACAATGACGGTTCCGGGGCCAAGGACTTTTTTGGCAGCGCCGTGCGCGTCACCGATGTCGGGATTGGAACTCTGGTAACCGTCACCACGCACATGACCATCGATACCGGCGGCAGCGAGTTCAGCGTTCTGCTTCCCTTGATCGAGCTGCCGGACGCCACCAGGAGCCAGACCTTCTCAACCGATGGCATTGCCACGCACTATAAGGGCCCGGACTCTTTCCCCTCCACCGGTGTCCGCGAAACCTATAACTTCATTCCTATGACGGGAAGTGCGCGGCTGCTGTTCTTTGCCGCAAAAAAAGCCGCATAACCACCAAGCTTCGCCTTCCACCAGGGAAGCTTCTTGCGCTCCATACAGCCGTGCTCGAAAGTTGTAGCCGGCTGTTGAGCGCGAGAGGATGCCGCCTCGGACCTTGCCCGCAATTCCCGCGTTTACACCCCTGAATCCAGTTGTGTCTTTTTCTAAAGCAGGCGACAATGCGCTAGTTGCAGGCTACTTTGCTTTTAGTCGCTTTGATTCCTTGCCCTGGAGTGTCTTCCATGCAGCCGCAGATGGAGCTGATTGCATCGCCGGAAACTCGCATACAGGTGTCCGATCCTGCACAGACAGTTGCTGTTCGCTGGAATCCAGCCCTTAAAGTTGGTTTCCGCTTCATCTTCTCGTATTTCGTCCTGAACAGCTTCCCTTTTCCTCTCGACTACATTCCCTACTCTGGCAAACCACTTGAATGGTATGAAAATGCCTGGCACAAGATTGTTCCCTGGGTTTCCACGCACGTGCTCCATATAGCCCAGCGCATCACCGTTTTCCCCAACGGCAGCGGCGATACTCTGTATAACTACGTCCTGGCGTTTTGCTTCCTGGTCCTCGCCGCAATCGCAACGGTGGCGTGGTCGGCTGTGGATCGCAAACGCGAAAGTTATGCCGCTCTTCACCGCTGGCTAAGGCTGTACGCCCGGCTGGTGCTGGGATCAGCCCTGCTCTCCTATGGCGCGTACAAAGTTATCCCCTCCCAATTCCCTCTCCCTCCCCAGTGGCGCTTTTTGCAGTCCTACGGCGATTCCTCCCCGATGGGAATTCTCTGGACCTTCATGGGGGTTTCCAAGAGCTATACCATCTTCGCCGGCGCAGTCGAAATGCTCGGCGGAGCGCTCCTGTTCATTCCCCGGCTGACCACCCTGGGTGCTCTGGTCGCCATCGGCGCTATGACCAACGTCTTCGTACTCAACATGAGCTATGACGTTCCCGTTAAACTTTATTCCTTTTATCTTCTGACGTTGGGTGTGTTCCTGGTCCTGCCGGAACTGCGTCGGCTTGTACGGTTTTTTGTCTTGAATCAGCCCACAGATCCAGCGCCGGTGGAGTTCCGATTCGAGAGACGATGGTTGCAACTCTGTTTTGTCATTGGCGTGGTCGCATTTGGAATGTATTCCGCCGGAACATCGTTGTACTATTCGCGGAAGCAATTGAAGGATATTCGGCAACTGTATTCCGTGGCTCCCCCGCTTTTCGGCGTCTGGGGTGTGGATGAATTCCAACTCGATGGCCAGCTCCGGCCACCTCTTCTGACCGACGGAGCGCGCTGGCAGAAAGCCATCTTTGAATACAAGACCGGCGTTACTGTGCTGGCCATGGATGGCAAGCTGGTGCGTTTTTG
>DASTPO010000374.1:0-4707 GCA_035762225.1 Candidatus Angelobacter sp. | reverse complement strand
CTACGGCAGCGGTGGTTATCGCCGCTACTGATGGGTACGGAAACGCAAAAGCCATGCTGAGAGCATGGCTTTTGTTTTGGGCAAAATCGTTTGGCAACGTGAGAGATGTAGCCAACGCCTCATCTCTCGCATCCGCGGTTGCTTGCGATTCAGCATCACCAAATCTGGCAGCGGTCCGCCGCAGGACGCACCATTGCAGATCCTTCCTCGCAGCTGAATGCTTGTTTGAACTCAGGCAGGTTGGAAAGCGGACCGATCACACGATATTTACCGATCGGATGAGGATCCCCCTGGACCATCGTCCGCTGGGTCTCGGGACGAATTTCGTCGCCGCGCCATTGCCCCCAGGCTATGAAGAACTGCTGGTCAGGGGTAAAGCCGTCAATGGTGGGCGATGGCCTTGTCTGCTGCGCTTTCTTGAAGGCCAGGTAGGCGATTTTTGCGCCCGCGAGATCGCCAATGCTTTCACCCAGCACCAGTTTGCCGTTGTGATGGATGTTAGGTTCAATGAAATATCCATCGAACTGCCGAACCACGCAGGAAGTACGCTCCTGAAAGCGCTTCAAATCATCCTCCGTCCACCAGTTGTTGAGCCGGCCCTGTGCGTCAAATTGCGCGCCCTGATCGTCAAAGCCATGGCTGATTTCATGGCCGATAACCACGCCGATGCCGCCGTAATTGATGGCGTCGGCATTTTCTACGCTGAAGGAAGGCGGCTGAAGAATGCCGGCAGGGAAGACGATCTCGTTCAGCAGCGGGTTGTAGTATGCGTTGGACGTTGGCGGCGTCATGCCCCAGCGCCCACGATCCACGGGTTTCCCGATGAGCGCCCGGTCTTCATCAATATTCCATTGCACGGATGCTAGGTTGTTGTTCCAGTACGAGTCGCGGACCATCTTGATGCTGCTGTAGTCCTTCCACTTGTCGGGATAGCCAATTTTTGGGTTGAACGTTGAAAGTTTCTCCAACGCCTTCTTTTTGGTTTCCGGGCCCATCCAATCCAGTCCTTCGATGGTGTCATGCATGGCTGCCAAAAGATTTGTGACCATCTCCTGGGCGCGGGCCTTGGCTTCAGGGGAAAAATACTTCTCCACATATTTCTTGCCCAGCGCCTCGCCCAAAAGCGCGTCAGTGTTTTCCGCACAGCGTTTCCAGCGGGGTTTCAGCTCCTTGGCGCCGTTGAGATATTTACCGAAAAAAGAGAAATTCTCGTTCACAAACGCATCCGAAAGCTGATCGGCATAGCCATGCAGAAACTGCCACTTCAAATATGTCTTCCAGTCGGCGATTGGCGTCTGCCGAAACTGGCGGTCAGCCTCCTGCAGGAACTTAGGCTCCGTGACGTTGAGATCGGCGCGGGAAATTTTCGCGCTGTTGAAATACGCGTCCCAGTCAACTGCCGGCGCAAGCTTTTTTAGGTCAGCATAGGTGGTTTTGTGATCAGTGGCCCGGGGATCGCGCAGAGCAACGTTATCGAGCGACGCTTCCGCCAGTTTCTTTTCGAACTGAAACGCCGTGTCGGCGGCGGTCTTGGCTTTGGCGTCGTCATAACCGGCCAATTTGAACATGGCAGCTACGTGAACCAGATATTTCTCCCGCGCTTCCTGGAACCGGGGCTCGGTCTTCAGATAATAATCGCGGTCTGGCAGTCCCAGGCCGCTGGCAGAGACCGTGGCGATCACCTGGGCGGGGTTGTGAAAATCAGGTGTGGAGGAAAATGCGAAAGGAACAAAAACAGACAGTTCATGCAGACGGCGGATCATGGCCTGCAAATCTGCCGGGGTCTTGATACCGTCGATATCGGCGAGCATGGGCCTGGCTGGCGCGATGCCCAGCTTGTTGATTCGCGCCTCGTCCATGCAGGAGCCGTAGTAATCACCGATCAGCTGTTCGACGCTGCCGCGCGGCCAATCAATCTTGCGTGAAACGTCATCCAAAATTTCCTTGAGCTGGTCCTTGGCGGCTTCACCAGCCTGCCAGCGGCGGCTCCAGCGGACCATGGAAGGCGGAATGGGATTTTCCGCGCGCCATTTTCCGTTGGCATACTGAAAGAAATCGTTGCAAGGATCGGCGGTGCGATCAATGTCGCCCGGTTCCACGCCTTTCGGGGCTGGAGTTTGTGACCAGAGCGAAGCGCACACAAGCAGAAGAAGGAGAGAGAGTTTTGCGAGACGCATTTTCACCTTTTGTCGAACGGGAATCATCATACAGGCTGGACAACAGAATTGGCTTCCGTTGCTGTTGTCGGCGCGAAACTATACGAGAGTTAGACGCACAGCCGCCAGTGTTGGTTAACACCGGCGGCATGTTTTCAGAAATTGGTTGATCGCGGCGCGGTAGCCTGTCCGCAAAGAATCCTTAGAGCTTCTCCAGTGAAACGCTTCCTCTTTCCGTGCGTAAATGCAGCTTCGTCCCGCCCTGGTTAATGGTCCCGCGCACGCTGTGGTCCAGGCTTCCTGTCCTGGAGGTCAGCGCAAAGTCGCTGTGAAACCTGGCGCGCCGGCCTCCTTCATAATCCACTTCCATTCCGGTGTTCTGCGGCACGCGCAGCACGATGCTGCCTTTATCGCTTTCCATATCCACGGTTTCGCCCAGGCTTTTTGCCTCGATATCCGCGTCTGCCTTATACGACTTCACCTCCAGCGGTCCATGCACTGTAACGTTGTGCAGCTTTACCGTATCTTTATAGGTGTCGATGCGGATAGCGCCAGTGGTGGAATCGATAGCGATAGGAGACTTGTAGCTTTTGATCCGGATGTCGCCCTGAATGGCTGCCACCTTGATGTCTGGCTTATAGCTTTCCAGCGCAACATTGATCTGGCGCGGCACGCTGATCTCAAGCTCCACTGCGGCGCTGTAGTCGTGGCCCGACCAGCAGAAGATGCAGTTCCACTGCGGGTACTTCACTTCAACCGAGACGTGGTCGCTGCCATTCTGGAAGTTGACCTGGACATGCTCCATCCACCATTTGCGGTCTTCGTCACTGCCATTAAACCGTTTGGTCACATTGACCACGACTTGATTGCCGTCTGAGCCGGTGACGTGAATTGTGCCCTTGTAATTGTCGACCCTGAGATTGCCGTTTGGACTGATGGCAAAGCTGCGCTGAAAGCTTTCTTTTTGCTCATTGCTCGAGCTCTGGCTGCGCAGCTTCGGCGTTTCCAGGGCCACGATTCCCAAGATCACAATGAGAACGATGAGGATGCGTTGATTCTGGGGTGTCATTACCGCCTCCTTGATGCAGTTCAGGCGAGAAGTCAGGCGCAAGCGGGACTTTCCCACCTTTCTATACGCGCTGGCACGGTTTATGGTTCCGTTAGACTTGGAAGAGGGAGAATGGTGATCGTGGTGGCTTTGCGGGAGAACGCGCTAAACGCCTCATAAAATTAGAGTTATGAGGGACGCCCCGGAGAGCGTCCCTACTGGGACCAGCTACATGGTTTTCAGCAAAGACAGCCAGCGCTCCCAACCTTCCGCGCGGGCTTTCTTATTGGCTACCGCCATGTCATGTTTCTTTTTCACATCCGGATCGCTGCCTGTGTCTTTGATCGCCGCTTCGGTCGCCGGATCTTCACCGGCCCGCATGAATCCGTGGCCGGCTCCGGCGTAGGTGACAGGATCATATTTCTTTCCTGCAGCCTTCATCGCCGCCTGCGTTTCAGGAATCGTAGCTCCGATGCGCGCATCTTCGCCGGCATAAAAGCCATAGACTGGTGCGTTGATCGCAGTAACGTCCTGCGGGCCAGGTCCGTAGAAAACAAACGCGGCGCTGAGGTCCTTGCGATTGGTGGCGAAGCGGAATGACTGGCCTCCACCCCAGCAGAACCCTGCCACCGCGAGCTTGCCATTGGCACTGGGAAGCTTCTTCGCATAGTCGGCTGCGGCGTTCAGATCCGCGGTGATCTGGTCAGGAGGCAGTCCGGGAATCGCCTTCACCGCGTCCTGCGTGCTGGCAAACTCGCTGGTTCCGCCGCCTTTTGGTCCCGCACCGGAGAGCAGGTCAGGAGCAATGGCAATGTAGCCCTGGGCAGCTAGCTGGTCGGCCACGCTGCGCGCCCAGTCAGTAAGACCAAATATCTCATGGATCACCACCACTACCGGCGCTTTGCTTTTGACTTGGGGATAAACAATGAACGCCTGCAAGCTGCGGTTGTCATGCTTCAGGGTCACCCATTCCTGATGCCGCGGCGATTTCTCCAGGTTCGCTTTGGCCCAGTCCTGTGAAAAGCCCATGGAAACGCAGAAGAGAAACAAAAGTGCGATGGCTAAGGTTCGTTTCATGGCAGAAAGTTTACTCTGCCACCAGAAATGCGACAACTCAACCCTCTACCAAAACGGAACGCCTCTGCACGTGCCAGGGAAGCCGGCGACCGCGTCGCGATCCAACCCAATTTCTTCGCATTGCGAACCGTCACCCTGGGTAATACAATCCCGATTGAAGTCAGAAGCATTCACGTTAAGAAACGCAGAGAATTTGCGCCACTTCACGCGGATTCCAGCACTGAAAGCCGCTCAATCAGCCCGGAGGGCCCCGTATGCCGCTGTTTCGCAGGAGCGATGGCGAGATCGTCAAGAACATTGATCCCATTCGCCGCATGATGCCTTTCATCATGCCTGGCCGCAATGACTCCATCATTTACCACACCACGCAATGGAAGGTCGCTGAAGCCCGCGCCTGGCTGCGCAGTTATAACCGCGCCCGCCGTG
>DASTPO010000373.1:0-14241 GCA_035762225.1 Candidatus Angelobacter sp. | reverse complement strand
GTAGCGTAAGTTCTGGGAAGCGCACCCAGGCAGCAGTGAGCGGACCGCTGGACTGCCCGATTTCCATCCGCAAGCGGCGAATCGGAAGAGTGTTGGTGGAAGGGCTCCATCCCAAGTCAATATCGACCGCGCCTTGAACAGTTTGGTTTTCGCGGCCATTCTCAAACCATCGGCCATCGGCCACCGTTATCTCCAGGCTGCGCTCCCCGCGGCCATCGAGCAGGGAAATGTTGGCCCGGCGGGTATGCCATTGTTCGTCACAGGCCAGTTCGTATCGCGCTTCGGTCGAGCCTGCTTCACCAGAGACCAGGATGACGCCGCGCATGATCCACTCTTCACCCGAGCGCAGGAGTTCAAAGCGTTCCAAGCCCGTGCCCTGAAGCCATTGCCACAGGCCGCTGCCGATCAATTGTGAGCTGGAAGGTGTCACCATCCCTCGCGATGGTACTTCCGGCTTCCAATTTTTTCCAGCGGGCCTCGCGCTGTTTACAACAGCGGTGAGAATCTTTACCTTGGAAAGCACAGATTCCGCTGGATGCGTGCGAGAATTCCCCGGCCATTGCCTCAGGAGGGACTTTCCATGAGCGAGCCACGTGCTGACGCCAAAAATGCTAACGGCAAAGAAACAGTCCACTACCGGATATGCCCGTTCTGTGAAGCCTGTTGCGGGTTGGAGGTCACGGTAGCCAACGGGGAAGTGCAGCGGATTCAGGGCTATAAAGCCGATGTATTCAGCGGCGGTTATCTGTGCCCGAAGGGCGTCGCGCTCAAGGACCTGCACTATGACCCGGACCGGTTACGCACACCGCTGATCAAGCGTGATGGCCGTTTTGTAGAAGCCACCTGGGACGAAGCGTTCGCCGAGATCGATCGCCGGCTGCCGCCACTCATGGCGAGCCATGGGCACGATTCCGTCGCGCTGGTGCTGGGGAATCCCGTGGTGCACAAGGCCGGCTTGCTGCTCTATGCGTCGCGACTGGGGCGGGCGCTGCAATCGCGCAACGTGTTCTCCGCCTCCACGCTTGATCAGATGCCCAAGCAGCTCTCCAGCGGACTGATGTTTGGCGACTGGCTTTCCATTGCCGTGCCTGACATCGAGCGGAGCGACTTTCTGCTGATACTCGGCGCGAACCCCATGGTGTCCAACGGCAGCCTGTGGACGGTGCCGAATTTCCGCGACAAGGCCAAGGCGTTGCGCGCACGCGGCGGGCGGATCGTGGTGGTAGATCCACGGCGCACCGAGACAGCCAGGGCGGCCGATGAACACATCTTTATTCGTCCTGGCGGTGATGTGTTCCTGTTGCTGGGCATGGCGCAAGCCATGTTCGCGGAAAACCTAGTCAAGCTGGGACCGCTTGCACCGCACGTCGCTGGGCTGGAAGAGCTGGAAGCGGCAGTAGCGGAATTTGAGCCAGAGAAGATGGCGCCGCGTTGCGGGATTGCGGCAGATAGCATTCGCGGATTGGCACGCTCGCTTTGCGGAGCTGAGCGCGGTGTGGTTTACGGCCGGATTGGGACCTGCACTCAGGAATACGGAACGCTGTGCAGCTGGCTGGTAGATGTATTGAATATTCTTAGCGGCCATTTTGACCAGCCCGGCGGTGCGATGTTCGCGAAAGCGGCCGCCTTCCAGGGCAACACCATGGGCAAGCCGGGAACCGGCAAAGGGATTGTCACCGGCAGGCGGAAGAGCCGTGTCTCGGGAGCGCCGGAGGTTTTCGGCGAATTTCCGATGGGCTGCCTGGCCGAGGAGATCGAAACGCCGGGAGATGGGCAAATCAAAGCCTTGATTTCACTCGCGAGCAATCCGGCGCTTTCGTCGCCTCATGGAAGCCGTTTGTCGGCGGCTCTGAAGCAGTTGGACTTCATGGTCAGCGTGGATATCTATCTCAACGAAACCACGCGGCATGCAGACGTGATCCTGCCCGGTACGTCACCGCTGGAAGACATGCACTATGACGTGGCCTTTCCGCAGATCTCGTATCGCAACCATGCCCGCTACAGCGGCCCAGTGATGCCGCGGGCCAAGGACCAGCCGGATGAATGGGAGGTGCTGTTGCGCCTGATTGCGATCGTGCAGGGAAAAGGAGCTGCCGCTGAGACGCGACAGCTGGATGATGAGTTGTTGATCGAAGACCTGCAACGAATCGCAGGCCCGCTCGCCGGAAGAGTTTTTGATGCCGTCCAACACCTTGCGGGCGTGGAGCGCCTGCTCGAGCTTGCACTGCGCAGCGGGCCTTATGGCGATCAGTTCGGCGCGAAACCCGATGGACTGAACCTGGAGAAAGTGAAAGCGGCTGATGGAGGACTCGACCTTGGTCCTCTGACTTCACGCATACCAGAAGTTTTGCGCACACCATCGGGAAAGATTGAACTGGCTCCGCAAATGCTGATTGCGGACCTGAAGCGCGCCAGCAACGATCTTGCGCGCAAGACGCCGGAATTGGTGATTGTCGGCCGCAGGCAGCTGCATTCCAACAACAGCTGGATGCACAACCTGCCGGTGCTGGCCAAGAGCCTGGAGCATGCGGCTCTGGTAAACCCGGCAGATGCAGCGCGGCTGGGACTGGAAGATGGCGGCCGGGCGCGCATCGGGCAGGGAAATCGCGGGGTGGAAGTTGAAGTAATGGTCACCGACGAAATGATGCCGGGCGTGGTCAGCCTGCCGCACGGATGGGGACACGGTCAGGACGGCTCACGCATGGAGGTGGCAGCGGCCAATCCGGGAGCGAACCTGAACCAGCTGATGGACGAAAACCACCGCGATCCGTTGTCGGGAAATTCCGTGTTGAGCGGTGTTGAGGTGCAGATGGAGCCGATCAGTAGCGCCGTGGCCCTCGCCGGACAGACGCGCTAGCAGCACGAGCCCGAGCTATTTTGTTGCTAGACCGTCGGCGCTGGCTTTGTCGTAGATCCCGATGGTTGTGATGCTCTGGCCATCTTTGTCGGTGATGACGGTCTTGATGGTCATGACCTTATGGTCGCTCGATAGCTGGCGCCGGCTAGTGGCTACGACCTGCATGCCGCGCTTGTATGTGGCGACCACCGTGGTTCCGTCAATCCGCATTAGAGAAACCGGCAGGAGAAAGCCACTGGAGCCCTGGACCAGGACTGGCCGGTTGTCGTATTTCGCGATGTACGTGGCGGTTGAAGCAGCGCCGTTGGAGTATAGCGTGTTGGAACGATAACGGATTCCTTCATTCACTACTTCCATTTCAATCACCATGCTTTTGGGGCAGGTGCCCTGCGGATAGATCGACTTCTGGACATTCAGCGTCCATCTCCCGGCAAATGGGTCAGCGTCTGGGTTGTTGGGCATCGGCGAGGCGAGGCCGGAAATGCCGATCGAAAGCGTAATCAGAATACGAAAAATACTTTTCATGTAAAAACCTCGGGAAGAAAAAGGTGGGATCCGCAGCCGGACCCCACGGACGAATCGGCAGACGGAGCTACAACGAGCGCAAGAAATCCAGGAGCGACTGCTTGTCAGACTCGCTCAGGTTGTTGAACCGTTCTACTACGGCATTGGCCTCTGACGGCCCATACCTGGGCGATTGCCGGTCTTTGGCCGGATTATCGCCGCCGTCAGAGCCGCGACGGGAAAAGTGGTCCTGAATGGCAACCACCAGATCGCTGGTGCGGCCATCGTGGAGGAAGAACAGGCGCTGGCCCAGGCCCCAGAGAGGCGTGGTGCGGAATTCGTCAGGGCCTGCGTTGCCCTGGGCCACGTTGTCCGCCATGGTAGCGCCCATGTGGTGCACCAGCAGATCGGAAAAGAGATTGACTGACTGACCGCGCAGGGCGACCACGTGCGGCCCGATTTCCTCGCTCGGCTTCTTCGGGTTGGCCACACCCAGGGTCTGGAAAGAAGCAGTGTGACAAAGAGCGCAGCCCACGTCACTGAACAGGTCCCTGCCGTGTTTGGCGCTGGCGTTGAGCGGAGCGGGTTGCGGTGCGTCCACAAAGCGCATGAACTCGGTGAACATCAGCCACGCCGGCATGATCTTCAGTGGATTGTTATAGAGTTCAGGCTCGCTACGCGGGATGTCAAAAGGCTCGTACGCGACGTTGCACTTGGGATCTTCGCTGCGCGAGATGGGGAAGATATCGTTGGATATGCCCATCTCGACGTTGTAGGCCTCTCCGGCAAACGTGGTGATGGAGCCGTTCTGCGCCTTCCAGCCGAAACGGCTGATGGTTCCGTTATTAGGGACCATGTTGGGATGACCGTGAATTCCGAGATCCCGCTTGCGGTCCAAATCGGCATTCATGTTGGCGCGAATGGCGGAATCAGGAATGCTTTCAATCAGGCCCAGACCAAAAAGCTGGAGCGGGATGCGGAAGGAGACGTTCTGCTGCCGGACCGCCGCGTCGTAGTCAGGCTGTTCCAGGGTGCAATCCGGAGCGTCAGAGCGGCCCTTTACGGTGAACAGACTATGCACGCCGCCATCGCGTGATCCGTCCGCATTGAACTTGAAACGAGTCTCGCGGAACGCACCGGTCGGGTCTTCGAAGGCTGGGACAACGTTCGTCCCGCCCAGTCGGTGAGCAATCACGCTGGCCGGATTGATCTTCGGCGAACTCCCGCCGATGGCCGGCTGCGAGTGGCAGATGAAGCACTGGTCGGCGTTGAAAACCGGTCCCATGCCGGCCGAGTTCACCAGCTTCAGCGGGGAAAACGGGTTATTGGGATCGGGGTCGATCGGAGGGACTGCCTGCGGTTGCTGGGCGCATGTGTCACACGTGCCTTCCAGCTCAGAAACGCGAAGCAGGCTTTCCTGAAAAAGCGCGAGTTCGTTTTCATTGAGTCCAGGCACCGGGTTGGGAATAGCGGTGGCCGGATTGGCACGCGGGCCGGGGTCCTTGGCCATGAAGTGCGAGTTCATCTGGCCAAACGTGACCGTGGCGAGGCCTATTGCCAGCAGCACAACCACAAGGGCAGGCGGCCGGCGATTGAATTTACCTGAAAGCTGCATAATTTCCTCTCTTCCTGAGTTGGGGCATTGCCGCTTTGCTTCTGCTCAAAGGGGGCGTGTGAGCGCGAGCAGAAGGTGTACCAGTTGTTTCTGAACCATGCACGGGATGTGTCAGGTCTTGCGGTTCGCCGCATGGAGCCGCAAGAGATTCATTTCCAATTGCCTTAAGTCTTTTCCTGCCGTTCCCTGGACCAGTACGTCTCCTTGGCCAATGTCGCGCCTATAGCCGGAAACGCTGTGCCTATCCACATGCCTGGGTCTGGGTGCTATCAGTAAAGGCGGAAAGCCGAGTTGAATTGGCTCAAGAAAATGTTGTCGGAGGACACGGGGCCAAGTATCCTTGCCTGACTGAGCCCTGCCCGGGGTGAAATTTGGGGGATTTGAAGTGTCTGAACCACCATCGCAACCGGTGAGTGAATTGCTCCGTCAGTGGAAGGAGGGCAACCAGGAAGCGCTGGATGCCCTGGTTCCTCTGATCTACAACGAGCTCCATGGCCTGGCGCACCACTACTTGCGAGGCGAGCGCAGCGATCATACCCTGCAAACCACTGCCCTGGTGAATGAAGCGTACCTGCGGTTGGTGAAGCAGGGCCCATTCCAGACTGAGAACCGCGGGCACTTTGTGGCCCTGGCTGCCCGGCTGATGCGGCAAATCCTGGTGGACTACGCGCGCAGCCATCGCGCGCACAAGCGCGGCGCGGAATGCCGGGTAGAGCTGAACGAAGAGATCGAACAGCCCCAGAATCGCGGGACTGACGTAGTGGCACTCGACGACGCTTTGAAAGAGCTCACGCAGTTGGACGCGCAACAGGGTCTGATCGTTGAGCTGCGGTTTTTCGGTGGGCTTACCGTGGAAGAAACTGCCGTGGTGATGGGGATATCGGTGGCGATGACCAAGCGGGACTGGAGCATGGCCAAGGCATGGTTATCGCGCGAGATCAAGAAAGGTGGCGATGGAAAAAGCGCGGCAATGGGCAAGGATTAAAGAGCTTTTCGGCGCAGCCGTGGAGCTGGAATCGAGCCAGCGCGAAGCGTTTCTTCGCGATGCCTGCGGTCCGGATGAGGAGCTGCGCGCTGAAGTCGATTCTCTGCTGGCGGCGCACAAGGATTCCAGTTTTCTTTCCGACAATCCCTGGCCCTCCGATTTCCTGGAAACGGTGCAGGTCCCCAAGACAATCGGCCCGTACCAGTTGATCAGGAAGATTGGCGAAGGCGGCATGGGACAGGTGTGGCTGGCCGAGCAGACCGCGCCGGTCCGGCGACAGGTGGCTTTGAAGCTACTGCGCGCGGGAGCGTTTGACAGCGAGTTGCTACAACGCTTCCATTCCGAGCGCCAGTCGCTGGCTATGATGGAGCATCCGGCGATCGCCAAAGTGCTCGAAGCCGGGGAGACGCCCGCCGGACAGCCTTATCTGGTGATGGAATACGTTCCCGGCTTGCCTATCACAAACTATTGCGATGATAGGAAACTTGGCGTGCGCGAGCGGCTGGAACTATTCGTAAAGACCTGCGAAGGAGTGCAGCACGCGCACCAGAAGGCGATCATTCATCGCGACTTGAAGCCGGCCAACATCCTGGTGATTGAGGTGGACGGAAAACCGGCGCCACGAATCATTGACTTTGGCCTGGCCAAAGCGACTGCGCCTTTGCTGGATGAAAAGACCATCTTGCTGACGCAGGCCGGCCGCTTCCTGGGAACGCCCGGCTATATGAGCCCGGAGCAGGCTGATCCGGACGCGCCGGACGTTGACACCCGGAGCGATGTCTATTCACTTGGCGTGGTGCTCTACGTTTTGCTGACGGGATGTCTGCCCTTCGAAACCACGAAGAGACCGGTGCAAGAGGTGCTGCGGCAGCTTCGCGAAGATGACCCGCTGCGGCCAAGCGCCAGGGTCACTCAGGCAAAGGAGTCGGCACAATCTGTAGCGGAAACTCGGGGAACCGAAGTAAGGGATCTGGGGAACCTGCTGCGCGGCGATCTCGACTGCATCGCGATGAAGGCGCTGGAGAAGGACCGCAACCGGCGTTATGGGACGCCCTCCGAGCTGGCCGCCGACGTTGTTCACTATCTCAATCATGAGCCTGTGACCGCCCGGGCCGCCGGCGCCGGCTACCGGATGCAACGATATGTGCGCCGGCATCGGGTGGGAGCGTCTCTGGCCGCGGGATTGGTCTTGCTGCTGTCCGGCTTCGCCGCAGTGCAGGCAATCCAGCTGCGGCGCATCACGCGGGAGCGCGACCGCGCGGACCGGGTCACCGAGTTCATCACCGCGATGTTCAAGGTTTCCGATCCCAGCGAAGCGCGCGGAACCAGCGTTACCGCAAGGGAAATCCTGGATAAAGCCGCCAGGGACATTGACACCGGCCTCTCCCGCGACCCTGAGCTGCAGGCGCAGATGATGGATGTGATGGGGCAGGTTTACGGAAACCTGGGACTCTATGGACGGGCGGAGGAGCTATTGAAGCGGGTGGTGGCTACAAGGCGTAGCGTGCTGGGCGCGCGGGACCCGCAAACCCTGAGTTCCATGGATGAGCTGGGCTGGGTGTTGAACCGGGAAGGTCATTACAAGGATGCAGAGAAGCTACAGCAGGAAACGCTGGATACCCGCCGCCGCGTGCTGGGGGAGGAGCAGCCCGACACGTTGAGGTCTATGAGTAATCTGGCCAGCACTTTCATGCAGGAAGGCCACTATGCCGACGCAGAAAAATTGCAACGGCAGACCCTTGATATCCAGCGCCGCGTGCTGGGGCCGGAACACCCGGAGACGCTGCGGTCCATGACGAACCTGGGCAATACGATATATAGGTCAGGAAGGCTCAAGGAAGCGGAGGCGATGCAGCTGGAAACCATGGAGACGCAGCGGCGCGTGCTTGTCCCGGGGCATCCGGACACGATGCGGTCAATTGGCAACCTGGCCAATACTCTGTTAAGAGCGGGACGATACAGCGAGGCGGAGAAACTGCAGCGTGAATCGCTGGAGCTGCGCCGCCGCGTGCTTGGTCCGGAGCACCCTGACACACTGGTGGCGATGACCGACCTGGCGATAAGCGTCAAGCGGCAGGGCCGCTATGCCGAGGCGGAGAGGCTGGAACGGGACGCGCTTGAGGTGCAACGGCGCGTGCTGGGAGCGCAGCACCCGAGCGTCCTCACGTCAATGAACAACCTTTCAGGGACGTTGACCTCTGAAAATCGCCCGGGGGAGGCGGAAACATTACTACGGGAGGCGCTTGATATCCAGCGCCGCGTCCTGGGCCCTCAGCACCCGGAGACGTTGCGCTCCATGGTGAACATTGCGAGCTGCCTGCGTCAGCAGGGCCGCTGCGATGATGCGGCAAAGTTGGGTCGCGAAGTGCTGGATATCCGGCGGAGCGTCCTGGGAAACGAACACCCGGATGTTGCTTTGGCCGCCTACAATCTAGCCATCGCGGAAGAGTGCGTGGGCAAACGCGATGAGGCTTTCAGGCTTTTGCGCGAAGCGGTTGACCATGGGCTGACTCCCGTGAACAGTCTGGGGATAGAGAAGGATGCCGACCTGGCGTCTCTCCACGGCGACCCGCGCTTTTTAGCGCTGGTGGCGCACGCGAAGGAACGCGTCGCAGGAGATCCCGGAGTGAAATAGCCGGAGAAGAATCTTCCGGATGCTCGAACCACGGCAGAGCAGCCAGCAAGAATGGCCGGAGCCTTGTCGAGTCTTTTTTAAAACAGCTAAGTGATAAAAAAAGAAATGGTAGGCACGAGGAGACTCGAACTCCTGACCTCTACCGTGTCAAGGTAGCGCTCTAACCAACTGAGCTACGCGCCTACAGAAAACAGGTTGGCAAGAGACATTTTACCATCAAGCTCGCGTAAAAGGCCGGATATGGCGCGGGTGAGTGTGCTAAAACGCCATTGGAAACGCAAAGATTGAAAGATTGGTAGACTGACGGCACTGCATGGGAACTCTTCTGGTGGTGGGTGACTCGGTGGTGTGGGGCCAGGGCCTGGCGGACGGACACAAGTCGGCGTCCCTGTTGGCGCGCCATCTGGGCGCGGAACTGAAGATGCTCGCGCACTCGGGAGCAAAAATCGGGATACGCGATTCTTATAGCGTGACCATGCCCTCCGGGGAAGTGCCGTGCTTTTTCCCCACGATCCTGCAACAGGTAGAGGCTTTTAGCGGTGACTGCGCCGATGTGCGCTGGGTGCTGATGAATGGCGGCATCAATGACGTCGAGATCCAGAGAGTGTTCAGCCCAATGGTGCCGCAATATGAGCTGGAACTGCACACGCGCAATTACTGTGGACGCGATTTCACCACGCTGCTGCAACAAGTCGTCAGCAAGTTTCCCAATGCGCTGGCGCTGGTGTTGGGATATTACCCCGGTTTGAGCGCGCAAAGCCGTCCGGAGGGAATTGAGTGCCTCTTTTCCCTGGTCCATGGCGTGCGATTCGCGCCGCTCTTTGACGCAGACACATTCCGCAACGGGATCGTGGAGCATTTCACACGCTTCTGGAAGCTCTCAACCGGGTTGATGCGCGGGGCGGTAGAGCTTGTGAATCGCGACGCGGGCAAGGTGCGCGCCATCTTCGTCGATTCGGGAATGGACGAGAGCAACGCAGCGTATGCGCCGCAGTCCCTGCTGTGGGAAGTCAACCCGGATGGCCCGGGGCCGCCTCCTGACGAGGCGGTTGCCGAACGCACAAGGGCGTGTGCGTTGGTTTCAGCGGGGTCGTTTCAATTGCAGCAATGCCTGCTTTCCTCGGCGGGGCATCCGAACGTTGCGGGGGCAGCGTTGATGGCTGAGCAGTGCATCAAGGCTTTGGCGGCGGCAAAGCAGTCACACACCATCTCCGCGTGATTCCCTGACGCCGCAGTTTGCATGGTACCCTAGGGTGCTCTTTTTTCTGCGCGCAGACAGCTTGTAGAAGCGGAGATCCGCTGGGATGAATTCCGGACAACTGGTCCTGGTAACGTTACTCAATCCGAAGGAAAAATTCTGGGGCGAGCTGCTTTCCCTGAGCCCGGCGGGGGTAAGCCTGCGCGGTGTTGACCTGCAATCGCTCGATGACTTCATGCAGATGGTGAAATCAGGCGAGGCGGCTGCCGGCACCATGGTGTTCTTTCCCATGCACCGGGTCCAGCGCATGGAAGTGGACGCGCGCAGCGGCGAGCTGCCTTCTCTTTCCGAACAGTTCACCCTCAAGACAGGCAAAGACGCAAGGAAGTTTTTCCAGGAGCCGCCAAGATGATGCGGCAGCTCAGATCGGCGCCAAACCTGCTCACGCTGATGCGGCTGATCTTCGTTCCTTTTGTGGTGGTGGCCATCCAGCAGCAGAACTATAAGTGGGCGCTGGCAATTTTTGTGGTTGCGGGAATCTCTGACGGGCTGGACGGGCTGCTGGCGCGGGTGTTGAAGCAGAAGACCACGCTGGGTCAATATCTGGACCCGATTGCCGACAAACTGCTGCTCAGCACAATGTTCCTGATGCTCTCGATCTCGCACCATATCATTCCCTGGCCGTATACGATCATGGTTTTCAGCCGGGACATCATCATCCTAATCGTCTGCACGCTGCTCTATGCCACGGGAACCATGAAGGTCTTCCGCCCCACCCTGCTGGGCAAAGCCAATACCCTGGTGCAGATCATCAGCGTGCCGCTGGCGCTGATTTATGAGATCGACCACTCCAACTGGGCGCACCTGGGGAAGCGCTGGAGCCTCTGGGCAACGGTGGTCCTGACTACAGTTTCCGGCGTGCACTACGTGTGGCGGCTGGCCTTTGATCTGCGCGGGACGGCGAAGGCGGACGCGGGAGCAGTGGGTTCGTAAGGGCGCCACCCGCATTTGCTACAATTTTCGTTTGCCGCTCCGCCTCTACAACACGCTATCCGGCAAGGTTGAAGACTTCGCGCCTGCCGCCGATAACACCGTGCGCATGTATGCTTGCGGCCCCACGGTGTACGACTACGCGCACATCGGCAACTTCCGCACATTTGTGGCAGTGGACATCCTGCGACGCTTCCTGCTCCAGAGCGGGTTCAAGCTACGGCACGTGATGAACATCACCGACGTGGATGACCGCATCATCAAGAACGCTGCGGCCCAGCACAAGAGCGTGCAGGAATACACCCGCCAATATGAAGAGGCGTTTTTGGAAGACATGGGGTGGCTGAACATCGAGCGGCCGGAGGTGGTTGTCCGCGCCACTGAGCACATCACAGAGATGGCGGAGTTTATCCAGGCGCTGGAAAAGAAGGGGATCGCCTACCGGACGGGAGACGGCTCGTACTACTTCCGCGTGGCCAAGTTTCCGGAGTACGGCAAGCTTTCCAAGAAAGACCTGAGCGGCATGGAAGCCGGCGCACGCGTGGATGTGGACGAATACGGCAAGGAACACCCGCAGGACTTCGCCCTGTGGAAGTCGCCCAAAGAGGGGGAAGATCTGTGGGACAGCTCGATCGGGAAGGGGCACCCGGGCTGGCACATTGAGTGCTCCGTGATGGCGATGAAGTACCTGGGCGAGAGTTTTGACCTGCACGCCGGGGGCGAGGACCTGGCGTTCCCGCACCATGAGAATGAGATCGCGCAGTCAGAGTCGCTGACGGGAAAGATTTTTGCGCGCCACTGGATGCACGTGCGCTTCCTGCTGATCGAGAGCGACAAGATGTCAAAGAGCGCGGGCAACTTCCATACGCTGCGCGACCTGCTGGTGCAGGGGCACAAGCCCTCGTCCATACGCTTTCTGCTGACCTCGGTGCCGTACCGCAAGCAGTTGAACTTCACCATGGCCGGGCTGGAGCAGGCGGCGCATTCGGTGGAGCGGCTGCGGACGTTCTCAGCGCGAATGAGAATGTCGCAGCTTCCTGCGGGAACAAACCCGGCAGCGCAGGAGGCAGCGACCAAAGCAAAGCAGGAGTTGCGCGCCGGGATGGAAGACGACCTGAACACCGCGCGGGCCTCAGCCGCGATCTTTGACATGGTGCGGGAGGCGAACACCCTGGCCGACCGCGGCGAACTGCGCGAGGGCGACAAGGCCCCGATGCTGGAGGCGCTGGAGCAGTTTGACGAAATCTTTGCCGTCTTGAAAGACGACGACGCCGAAAAAATGAAAGCGGCGATGGAGTGGGCCAGGGCACGCGGGCTGATTCAGGGAGCGGCGACCCAAGCAATTTCTGACGATGATGTGAACCGCCTGGTAGAAGAGCGCAATGCGGCGAAGAAAGCCCGCGATTTCGCCCGGTCTGATGCGGTCAGGAAGCAACTGGCTGACGCGGGGATCGTAGTGGAAGATTCAAAGGATGGAACAAGGTGGAAACGGAAGTGACGCGAACGAAATAAATCGGTTCCGCTGGTTTAAGACTTCGAACCTGGCAAATTGTTCAGTTAGCAAATCATGTCTTCAGTCTCCCGCCACGTTGACGGTCTTCGGACAGGTTTCCTGCGATACCGGAATATCCACCGGTTTCTGTTTCAGCTTTGAGGTGTTCACCAGCCAGACAGACGCGATGATGATGACGGTCCCGACCAGCATGAAGGCGTCCACCGGCTCCTGCAGGATGATCCAGCCAAGAAAGACAGCCACAATCGGGTTGACATAGGCGTAAGTTGCGACCTTGGGCGTGGGAACGTGCTCCAGCAGGTATATATATGCGGAGTAGCCGAGCCATGATCCAAAAACAACCAGGTAGCCGATGGCCGAAATCGCCGTCGTGGTCCAGTGAGTGTGGCGTAACTGGCCGGTAGCGAGTGCGATCAGGCCGTTGACGAGGCCGGCGAGCGTCATCTGCCAGGCGGCCGAGGCAAAGACGTCAATCGTCAAGGTAAAGCGGTGGGAAAAAACCGATCCCAGAGCCCAAAAGAATGAAGCTGCCGCCAGGATGGCCGAGCCAAAAAGCTCGAGGCGTCCCAAATGTGAGCCCGAAGCAATGCGCGGCCAGAGCAGAACGAGCAGGCCAACGATCCCCAGGCCCAGGCCGAAAATCCCTTTGGCGGTCAGGCGCCCGGCGCGGAACACCCACGCCTCAAGGATCACCACCCAGATAGGCACCAGGGCCACTATGAGGGACGCCAGTCCGCTGGGAACGTATTCTTCTCCCCACAGCACACCGATGTTGCCCATGGAAAGCAGAAGAATGGATATCACCAGAAGGCGGCTAAGATCGACAAAGGTGATGCGGATTTTGCGCCCCATGAGCGCGCAAGCCGCGAGCATGATTGGCCCGGAGACGAGATAGCGCGTGGCGCCGGCGACATAAGGCGGCAGGTCGCGCACGATGATGCGCATGGCAAGATACGTCGAGCCCCAGAGAACATAAAGCAGGGCAAAAGCCACAATGATCCGCGTATGTTGCTTCTGCTCCGATTCGGTCATTCGTCCTTTCGCTCCGCCCAAAACCTCTTTGCCGCGCTCTAGCTCGCCAGCGGTCGAACGTCTTGGAAAATAACGCGCCGTCCCGCAATGCTCGCAGCCGGGAGAAGAAACTTAAGTACTTATCATCTGACGGCGGAGCGCTTTGCGTCGATGCAAAAAGACTCAATGGCGGGAATCAGGGATGGAAATGCACTGTGGTAACGCGGGCCGCCAAGTGTTTTTCAGGCTATAATAGAGATTGATGAAGGCGCAGAACAAATCTTTGGCTGGAGTGTTTGCGGTGCAGACACCCAAACGTTCGCTGGCATGCTGGGTGGATTTTCTGGTGTGCCCACGGCGCTACCTGGCGGTGCTGCCTTCGCACGCGCGCGCCAATCTTTTTGCCGGCGACTAACTTCCCCTATCGTCCTCAAGGCACCTTACCGGCCTGCTCTGGCCCGCTTTCGCACGTTCAGCAGAGCCCGGGCCGAACGCATCAACACGCAACCGAATTGAAAAGAGGATGAACATGGCAACGCAGACAATTTCCAATGCGGGTCCCAAAATCCGCACCAAGCTGCCCGGCCCGAAGGCGCAAGCAGTTCTACAGGGCGACCAGAAATATATTTCGCCCTCCTATACGCGTTCCTATCCGCTGGTGGCCAAGCGCGGGCGCGGAGTGATGGTGGAAGACGTTGACGGCAATGAGTTCCTGGATTTCTCGGCGGGCATCGCCGTGGTGTCCACCGGACACTGCCATCCGGAAGTGGTGGCGGCGATCCAGAAACAGGCGGCCGAACTGATCCACATGTCGGGCACGGATTTCTACTATGAGAACCTGGTCACGCTGGCGGAGCGCCTGGCAAAAGTAGCGCCGATGTCAGGGCCGATCCGCGCATACTACGGCAACTCAGGCACGGAAGCGGTGGAAGC
>DASTPO010000372.1:0-16585 GCA_035762225.1 Candidatus Angelobacter sp. | reverse complement strand
GTTTGGCGCGGCGCTTGCTATATAGAACGGCAGACGATGCTGGCCTGAGTGAGTGCTATCGGATTTTGGGTCGGTTGGTGACGATAGCCTCACAGGCTGCAAATGAGCTTTGCCTGAGGAGAAGTGATCAATGGCTGAGATAAAAGGACATCGGCTTGAGCGCATTCCGGGACAGGTACCTCCAAGCCTGCTCTTTCGCTCGGATGTCCTTTTATCTCTTTTTTCTTCTTTTGTGTACGGTCCCATTCCCCGGGTTGTGACCTGGGCTTGCCGCTTCTAAGTCCGTTTTTCTTCCCAACTTTTTACCAGGTCCGCTTCAGCGGATGCCCTTCGGTATTGAAGACCACATTGTTGAAGTCAAGGGTCTCGCGCGGCGCAAACAGCAGATAAAGGTACTTGAGCGTCTCGGCCAGGAAATAGCTTTCCATGCTGTCGCGTTTGGATTTGGTTTCCACGTCGCTCAGCGCGGCAAAGCCGGAGTCGGCTTTGCAATAGCGCACCAGGCTGAGCAGGAACGTCGATCCCATGTCCTGATAGCGCGCGTCCTTGGTGAGGTAGCTCAGGTAGTAGGCTGACTCAATGATCTCCGGGCGGAGTTGATATCCCGGCGAAACGATTTTCATGGTCGCGTAGTCGATCGTTTCCGGCTCGATCCCGAAGGTGGTCCACATCTTGTAAGAAGATTCCTGCAGCCGTCGCGCGCGGTTCAAGTCACCGGAGCGCGCCAGCACCGCGGGAAAGAAAGCGTCCAGCGCGCCATACTGGGTGGAGATCCGTTTGCCGGTGTTCATGTCAGCCTGGCCGTACCACAGGCCGGCGCGGCCGTCGTCAGCAAGATATTTGTTCACAGCCTTTACGCTGGCTTCAAACATCTTCTTGCAGTCCTTATCTTGAAAGAGAAGCCACGCCTTCCACAGATATTCATAATAGGAATCAATTCCGCCACTGATGTGACTGGTGGTGTCCACCCATTTCCCGGTCTCCACATTAATGCTTGATCCCACTAAACCGATGGCGGATCGCCGAGTGTAGAGTTCGGTTACAGCGGTCTTGGCCTTGTCATAATAGGCCTGTTTGTTGGTCAGCCGGCTCAACGTGCCGAACTCAAGCAGCAGCGTGCCAATTTCCGCCGGGTTGCTCACCACGCCGCGCGTCTTGCCGGTCTTGAGATTGACGAACATATATGGCATGCCGGTGGGGGAATTGAAAACCGGTAGCAGGCGCGTGCCAAGATCATCGGCAAGTTGCAGCAGCCGCGGATCGCCGCTGAGCTGGTAGCTGCTCAACAGGCCGCCCAGCAGCCGGATGGTAATCTCAAAATTCTTGACCTCGATGTCCTGGTCAAAAGACAGGTTCTTATCGATATATTCGCGCGTCTTGTTTGCCTCTTCGGTGAGCCCCATCAGGATCATGGTGTCCAGCGCGTCCACTGGCGTCATCAAAAGTGAGTGGCTATACCAGTCATGCGAGGTGTTGCTGAGCGGCTTGAGTTCGTCGTGCCCCCAGGCGTGGTCCTTGTAGGCGTTCCAGGCAAAGAGAAACTCGCCGCGCACCTGCAATGCCATCGGGCCGGGCGAGGGACCTTGCGCTGTCTGGGCCACGCCGGGAATGCACGCGGCCGCCATGGTCGCTATCAAGGCAATACTGATGAACCATCTGCGCATGAAACAAAATCTCCCAGTGGAGAGTCGGAAAGAATCGCATCCATCATAGCGCAGATGGAAGATAACGCAGATTGCGCGGACGCCGTTTGCGGCAAAATACAACGGGCCAGCCTGGTGAAAGACTGGCCCGCGAGACAACGTTCGGCCTGAGAGCTATTTATTGATGTCTTCTTTGGCTTCCAGGCGCTTGGTTATTCCATCCAGCTGTACTTTGAACTGTTCCGGCGCAACGGCTGAGGCCAGCTTCATCTCCTTCACCGCGGTGTCAAAGTCGCCCTTGGCGCACGCGATGCGCGCGGCTTCGTTGTGCGTGGTCCAGTGATTGGGGTTCTTCTTGATATTGGTCCGGAACACCTCAAATGCCTGCTCCTGCTTGCCGTCAATCTGGAGCTGGCGTCCGTAGCCGTGCATCTGGATCACGCTGGCCATGCTCAGTGCCTTGGTGCGAGCCGCTGCCGCTTCATCTTTACGATTCAGTGCGTCGAGAATGCGCGCCTTGGTCATAAGATTGTCAAACCGCTCTTCTACGCCAATGGAACGGTCCTCATACTTCAGTGCTTCATCCAGGTCGTACTTGTTTGCCAGAAGATAATTCGCGGCATCATCCCAGCCATCCCAGGCATATTGCGGCAGGCCGCGAAGCTGCTGATGCAGGCTTTCGGCAACCACGTCATGCGTGTTCACACTCACCTTGAACGGCACTGCCAGCTTTTCCCAGCGCAGCGTTACTACCGCCGAGTCTGGTGTCACGCTGTCCACTTCATAAGCCAGAGCCTCTTTCATCTCCGCGGGCTGGGGCTTCACGGTCACGCGCAGAGCGTCTTCGCTCTCTTTATAAGTAAAGCTGCCCCATGCCGTCGATGTCTTGGAGAAAATAACAGTCCACTCGTTCTCCGTGGGAAGCATGTGCAGCCCGTAAATTCCCTTGGCCAGCGGCTTGCCTTCTATGCTTACCGGATCGCTGAACTCGATGGTGGTGTTTTCGTTCGCCCCTGCGCGCCACACCTGCCCATAGGGAACCAGGCCGCCCCAGACCTTTCTGCCTTTCACCAGCGGCCGGTGATAGTTGATGGTGATGTCGGTGATCCCCACCCTTTGCAAGAGCTTGGCGTGCTGGCTGTCGCGCGGCAGATCCAGAAGGGCGGATTGAGCATGGGCTAGAGTTGCGGTGATACTCGATGCAATCAGTATCGTTGCGATTGCGAAAAATTTGCGCATGGGCGAAACCTCCATGAGGTGAGATAGATAGACAGAGGAGTGGACGAGAGGTTAGACGAGAAGCCCGGCCCGTTGTTAGCGGATGGCTTCCCGTCCCCCAAAAATCGACACGCTAGCCTTCCAGTTGCGCGTCCATGGTGATCTTGGCGTTCAGCAGCTTGGAGATAGGGCAGCCTTCTTTGGCGTTCTTGGCCGCCGCCTCAAACTTGGCTTTGTCCCCTCCGGGAATCCTGACCTTGACCTGCAAGTGTGACGAAGTGACGGCAAACCCGGATTCAAGCTTTTCCAGGGTCACGGTTGCGGTGGTATCGATGGATTGCGCTGTCATCCCGGCATTGCCCAATTGCGCTGAGAGCGCCATGCTGAAACAGCCGGCGTGGGCCGCGGCGATCAGTTCCTCAGGGTTTGTCCCAGGCTGGGATTCAAAACGGGTCGCAAAAGAGTATGGCGTATTTTTGAGCACTCCGCTGGACGAACTCATGGTGCCTTTGCCATCTTTCAATCCACCGCTCCAGTGTGCGCTTGCGTTGCGTTGCATATCTGTAATTGCTCCTCAAAATCAAGATGCATGAATTGTATATGGGGAGGTGTTCCCGTGTTGTTGCGGCCCGCGCCCCATGGCCAACGATTGAAGGCGTCTGGCCGGCAGTTGTTAGTACAATAATGGGCGATCTTAGAGCAGGGAAGTAATGTTCGATCGATACAATGAGAAAGCCCGCCGTGTCATTTTCTTTGCCCGCTATGAAGCCAGCCAGTTAGGCACCTCCTACATTGAGACCGAGCACCTTCTTCTCGGCGTGCTGCGTGAGGATAAAGCGCTTACATCTCGGATGCTTCCGGGAAAAGTAAAGGTCGAGTCGATTCGGCAGCAAATCGAAGCGGCCACCGTAAAGCGCGGGAAGGTCTCAACTTCGGTAGACATGCCTGTGAGCAATGAGGTGAAACGTGTGCTGGCGTACGCGAGCGAAGAAGCTGCGAGGCTGTCTCACCAGCACATTGGCACGGAGCACCTGGTGCTTGGCCTGCTGCGCGAAGAAAACTCATTCGCGGCGAAGATATTGAATGACCGCGGAGTTCGTCTGTCTGCTTTCCGTGAACAACTGTCGGGAACGGTGGCCGAGGTAACCGTCGAGCCGCGCCAGGCAAAAGAGTTTGTTCTGCTTTCAGATTTCAGCACCTACCTGACTCAGCAGGCGAGCGACAATCGACTGCTTCCGTTGATTGGCCGGCAGAAGGAACTGGATGAAGTCATTCACATTCTCGGTCGCTCCCGCAAAAACAATGTGGTCCTGGTGGGCGAGGCGGGCGTGGGAAAGAGGGCCATTGTGGAGGGCCTGGCGCAGCGCGCTGAGAACATTCCGGCCTTTTTGGTGAACAAACGTTTTACCGCCATCGATCTCTCGATGATTGTGACGGCAGCCCAGCACAGCTCGCGGTCCAGGGAGTTTCTGGGCGCGATTGAAAACGAGTTGGCCGGCGATGCCCGTACCATTTTTTTCTTCGATGAATTGCATCATCTGCTGGCCGCGGGGGCGGCAGGCGGATCCAGTGAAATCACGCTGTTGCTCAAGCCGGCACTGTTGAGCGGCAAGGTGCGCTGTATTGCGGCCGCCACACAACAGGAATATCGTGAGGCCAGCAAAACGGCCCGCTGGCTGGGACAGTGTTTTCTTCCGGTGCAAGTGGCGCCGGCGACTGAGACAGAAACCATTGCCATCCTGCACGGCATCAGGAAACGCTTCGAAATCTTCCATTGCGTGACGTACTCTGATGATGCGCTCACCGCCGCAGTCGTCTACTCAAGCGGGCATGTGAAAAACCGTCACCTGCCGGACAAAGCCATTGACCTGATCGACGACGCTGGGGCGTACGTAAAGCTGACGCAGCACGGCGTTGTCTCAACAGAAAGCAAGAGCGATCTCGTCGGCACCGTAACCGCAGAGCACATTGTGGAAGCGCTGGCGCGCTGGACCGGGGAGCCGATCGAGTCGATCCGACAGGCGCCCGCATCAGCGGCGAATGCAGCTCCGAAAGGGAAGCCCGGGGCCGCAAAGACCAGAAAGAAAAAGAACAAACGCTAGGGCGGTAAGGTCAGACTGCGGCTTTCAGCGGGCTGGTCAATCTCAGTTCCAGCATTTCTCCACGCAATTCGATACTGACGTTCGCCAGATTCTTAATTACTGAGCCGGCAGCCTGCAACTCCGAAAGAGGATACGTCGTCTGCAGCGCCACTACCCGCATCCCCGCTGAACGCCCTGAGGCGATTCCTCCCGGCGTGTCTTCAAAGACCAGGCAGTCAACCGGATCAAAGCCCAGCAGCCGTGCGCCGTTCAGATAAGGCTCAGGCGAAGGCTTGCCGTCAACAACGTCGTCCGCAGTGACGATATGCCGGGGCGCGGGAAGGCCCGCATAGCCGAGACGCGCTAATGCCAGCGGACGAGTGGCCGACGTAACGATGGCAAATCGCGAAGGAGGAAGAACGCGCAACAGATCAACTGCGCCGGACAATGCGATCACGCCTTCACGGTCCTCAATTTCCATTTGTTCGACCTTGCGGTTTTCGCGCTCCGCGTTCATGTGAGGAGCCACGGCGCGGATGGTCTCAACGCTGCGCCGTCCGTGGGCCTGGGCAATTACGAATTCGGGATCCAGGCCTTGCTGGCGCGCCCACTTGCGCCATACGCGTTCGACCGCGGGCGCCGAGTCGATCAGGACGCCGTCCATATCAAAGAGGATGGCTTTTGTGGTTAAGGTCATCTTTCAGAATAACAGGGCGGGTCCCACCAAACGAATCTTTACATTTCCGCCCGCCGGGATACATATATAAAAGAGAAGCACTAGCACCTGCAGCGAAGCCAGCTTGATACCATCGGAGTCTGGACATTCCTCGCTTGCGGGTAGGATAATCGCGGTTGTGGTCACAGATCGTGTTGGACTGGTCGCTGCTGGACCGTTCCGACGATGTAGCACTGGAGATAAACTTGAAAAAACTATTGTTGCTGGTCGCGTCATCTTGTTTGTTTTTCTTGTGTGGAAGCGCTGCGCAGGCGCAGCAGTTTGACCTGACGTTCGGAGTGTCCGGCCTGACCGGTCCATCCACCACCACCGATTCATTCGGCAATACCATCCCGACCATCGGCGGTGGAGCCTATCCCACGGTTGGATTGGATTTTCTCTTCTTCCATAACCTGGGAGTTGGATTCAATGCTTCGTTTCGCGCCAAGCAAAACCTTTACCTGGGCTTTCAGCCATTCCGCCCGTTTTTTTATGACGTAGACGCGGTTTTTGCGCCGCCGATAGGGAAACGCGCGCAGGCGGAACTGTCCGCCGGGATCGGAGCGGAGAGCGTTCGTTTTTATACCCCGAACTTCACCTGCTCGTTTACCGGATGCACAAACTTTAGCAGCAGCAATCATTTTCTCGGACAGCTCGGCGCCGCTTTTCGCGTGTATGTAACGCGGGCCGTATTTATCCGTCCGGAGGCGCACTTGTACCTGATCCACAACAACATCGAGTTCAGCGGATCCAGGGCCACGCGTTTCGGAGTTTCGATCGGATACTCCTTCAAGAACCAGGAATAACTTTTCTTTCCACAGGGATGAGCAGTTTGAATGTTTTAAGGCCCATCGCACCGGCGATGGGTCTTTTTGTGTATTCTTGACGACATCCGTGTTAATTCCCTACGGTAAAGCGGCCGTATTTGTTTTTTTTGCCATCATCCAACAAGGAAGCTGCTCAGGAACATCCAATAGCTCTGGAGTTAATCAATGGCGACCCGGATTTTGTTCGTCGATGACGAGGCGGGCATACGCAAGACCCTCAAAATGATCCTGGAACAGCACGGGTTTGAAGTGACGACCGGCGCCACCGTACCTGAAGCTCTGGAACATATCAATCACGCGACGTTTGACGCGCTCATTTCCGACTTAAATATCGGCCAGCCTGGCGATGGATTTACCGTGGTAAGCGCCATGCGACGTGTCCAGCCGGAAGCGGCAACTTTTATCCTGACCGGTTATCCTGATTTCGATACCGCATTGCAGGCCATCCGCAGCCAGGTCGATGATTACCTGATCAAGCCCACGGATGTGCCGACGCTGATCAACGTGATCCGTGGGCGCCTCGAAAACCATCGTCCCACTCCGCATCAGCCCGCTCTGAAACGTGTATCTCAGCTGATGATGGAAAGCCTGAAAGATATTTCCCGGGAATGGCTGATCCTGGTGAAATCCCACGAAGAACTGGCCACCATCAAGATGCGGGACAAGGACCGTCTTGACCATTTGCCGCTCCTGTTGAAGGAATTGGCAGAGAGGGTCGACCTGCCTTCCGAACAGACCACGGATGGCGGCAAAGCCGCGGCGCTCAAACATGGAGAAGAACGAGCGCGCCAGGGGTACACCATCCCCCTGATCGTGATTGAGATGCGGTTGCTGCAACAAGTCATCGCCTCAGTGCTGCAGCGCAACCTGATCCGCATGGACTTAAGCACGGTGATCGGCGACATGGTGCAGGTGGGTGAAAGCCTGCAGGAGCAGCTGGAGTTTTCCATTCGCGGCTTCCAGAAAAGCTCTCGCGAAGCCGCTTGATTCGCACTTATGGCTGGCGCGGCTTGATCTTTGGCTGGGGCATCACCGGTACATGGCTGCGTTTGTAGATCATCATGGTGCGGGTAAATTCAATCACCACAGTGCCATCCTGCTTGAAGCCGATTGTCTTCACCTTCACGATTCCCACATTGGACCGTGATTTGGACTCGCGTTTTTCCAGCACTTCACTGCGGGAATAGACCGTGTCGCCTTCGAAAAGCGGGTTTGGCAGCCGGACTTCATCCCAGCCTAGATTGGCCATGGCGTTCTGTGATACATCGGTCACTGACTGGCCGGTCACCAGAGCAAGAGTGAAAGTGGAATCAACCAGGGGCTTGCCGTATTCGGTCTGCGCACTGTAAGCGGCATCAAAATGGATGGGGTTGGTGTTCTGGGTCAACAGCGTAAACCAGATGTTATCAGCGGCGATAATGGTGCGGCCGAGCGGATGCTGGTAAACGTCACCCACTTCAAAGTCTTCAAAAACGCGTCCCGTCCAGCCAGGTTTCGTCGTCATTGGTTCCCCTCGGATCAATAAGATCGCGGCAGTCCCAGCACATGTTCAGCGATGTAAGCCAGGATCAGGTTAGTGGAGACTGGAGCGACCTGATAAAGGCGCGTCTCACGAAACTTGCGTTCCACATCGTACTCTTCGGCAAAGCCGAAGCCGCCGTGAGTCTGGACAGCGGCATTGGCGGCTTCCCAGGAAGCATCCGCGGCCAGGAGCTTGGCCATGTTGGCCTGCGGACCACAAGCCTGACGCGCATCGAACAGTTCCGCCGCGCGCGCCACCATGAGCGACGCCGCTTCCACGTTGGCGTAGGCGCGGGCCAGGGGAAACTGTATCCCCTGGTTTTGTGCGATAGGCCGGCCAAAAACCACGCGCTCCTTGGCATAAGCGCAGGAGCGTTCAAGAAACCAGCGGCCATCGCCAATACACTCCGCTGCAATCAGGATGCGCTCGGCGTTCAGTCCGTCGAGCAGGTAGCGGAAGCCCTGCCCTTCCTCGCCTACCAGGTTGTCCTCCGGCACCTCGACGTCATCGAAGAAAACTTCCGTGGTGGCGTGGTTCATCATGGTCCTGATCGGGCGGATGGTGAGCCCGGGAGCGTTCCGCAAGTCAACCAGCAGAACGGAGAGACCCTCACTGCGCTTCTTTACCTGCTCCAGCGGGGTGGTGCGCGCCACCAGCAGCATCAAATCGGAGTGTTCGGCGCGCGAAATCCAGATCTTCTGCCCTTTCACCACGTACTTATTTCCTACGCGACGCGCCAGCGTCTTCATTTGTGTTGTGTCTGACCCGGTGGTTGGTTCGCTTACGCCGAAAGCCTGAAGACGCAGCTCGCCCCGCGCTAATGCAGATAGGTATTTCTTCTTTTGCGCTTCCGAGCCATGGCGCAATAGCGTTCCCATGATGTACATCTGCGCGTGACACGCGGCCGCATTGCCGCCGGAACGATGAATTTGTTCCAAAATGATGGCCGCCTCGGTCACTCCAAGGCCGGCGCCGCCGTGCTCTTCCGGAATGAGCGTGCCCATGTATCCGGCTGCGGTAAGTGCCCGGACAAACTCCTCCGGATAGGCGCGTTTAGCGTCGAGTTCACGCCAGTAGGCGTCAGGAAAATTGCGGCACAGATCAGCAACCGCGCTCTTCAACTGCTGATGCAGGTCAGGATTGGCGGCTAATGTCATATCGGCATCATCTGCAAGCGGTACAGGGACATCACAGCAAGCCGGTCTTCCGGGCAATGGCCAGCTTTTTGCGCTCGATCGGCAAGCTGGCTGCGTCCACCATTTCGTTCTTGTAAACCACTGCGCCCAGTCCGGATTCAGCGTCGGCTTTTTCGTACAGCGCAATGATCTCCTGCGCGCGCTTGATCTCGTCGCGCGAGGGCGTGAAGGCGCGGTTGATCACCGCGAGCTGTCCGGGATGGATGGCCCATTTGCCGTCAAAGCCCATCTGCGCGGCAGACCGGGCATCAAGCTCGCACTGCTCTAGGTTGCGAAACTCGAGCGTGACACCATCCACAACGTC
Organism: Candidatus Angelobacter sp.; assembly: GCA_035762225.1. Taxonomy (GTDB): domain Bacteria; phylum Acidobacteriota; class Terriglobia; order Terriglobales; family Acidobacteriaceae; genus Angelobacter. The sequence goes on along the minus strand of DASTPO010000372.1, from coordinate 7,079 downwards.
AATGCCTGCAGCTCTGGCCGCTGCCACGGTCTTGGCCTTGGGATAATGGTAGAGAGCAAATTGCTCGCGCACCGAATCTCGTGCGCCGATATTGCCGGCGTAGTCCACCACTCCAAAAATCAATCCGGTCAGCCGCGCGGTGCAGGCGGCAATCTCGTCAGCGTTCAGCACCGCTTTGGCGCTTTCGATCAGCACCTCCAGCCGGATCCTGCCCACCACCAACCCGACATTCTGCTCGATCTGCGTGAGCAGGCGATCGGCAAAAAGCACATCAGCCGCATCCTGCACTTTGGGAAGCACAATGACATCTATATAACTGCCTGCCGCTTCCACTACATCAATTACGTCACGATAAAAGAACTTTGTTTCAAGGCCGTTGGGACGGAAGGCGCGGATCTTGCCGCGAAAATCGAGCGTCTTGAACGCTTCAATCAGGGTTTTTCGCGCGGCAACTTTCTGCGTTGGCGCGCAGCCATCCTCAAGATCAAACACCGTCTCGTCAGCGTCGCCGGCGGCCGCATTGGCCATCATCTTGAGCGAATGCGCCGGGCAGGCAAGCTCGCTACGACGAACCGTGGGATTTACCGAGCTGTGCGCCATTGGAATACCTTCTCGCCGGTAGAGCTATTGGCGGGAGCCTCCCAGAGACTTGATGAATTCGTAATAAAAGTCCACGCCATCATAAAAATCTTTCACGCCGATCCGTTCGTCCTTGCCGTGAGCGCGGGTATCATCCACATCTTCAAACACCCCAGGCACGCCGTACGTGGGAATACCGGCAATACGCAGATATTTGCCATCGCTCGCGCCGGTGTCCATGACCGGAACAACGGGAATTCCGCCATACAGCCTGGAGCTAAGCGCTTCCAGTTTGCTGACGATGGCCGGATTGATGGCGGAGGCAGGCGCCGGCACGGCCTGTCCCACCACGCTCACTGTAATGCGATCGTCGGCCAGCACGCGCTGCAATGTGTTCTGTACATTCTGCAGGGAATCCTGGGGAAGCATGCGGCAGTTAACGTTTGCAGCGGCGGTCTGCGGCAAAGCATTGTTGGCGTGTCCGCCTTCCAGGCGTGTTGCCACGCAGGTGGTGCGCAACAGCGCGTTGAAGAAAGGCGACTGGGAAAGCCGTTTGGCAGCGGCTTCAGCCTGTGTAGGATCACTGCCCGTGACCGCGCGGAAGTCTGTTCCAGTGGCTGGAGATTCAAGAGCAGCGGTGTGTTCGAAGTAGCCGCGCGTCGTTTCATTCAGACTAACCGGAAAGTCGTAAGCCGCCAACCGCGCAAGCCCCTCTGACAGGTGGTAGATGGCGTTATCTTTCACCGGCCGCGAACTGTGCCCGCCATTGCTTTTTACCTCCAGACGGAAATCGACGTAATTCTTTTCACTGGTCTGCATGCCCAGCAGTAGACGCTTGCCCTGCTTGGCTTCAAAGTCGCCGGCGTCGGTGTTGATGCAATACTCTGCGTCGATCAGTTCACGGTGGTTCTGCGCCAGCCATTGCGCGCCGTTTGAATCCCCACCCTCTTCATCGGCCGTGAGTGCCAGTATCAGATCACGGCTAGGCGTCCAGCCCTCTTTTTTCAGGCGTAGAAAATTCGCAACAAGCTCCGTATCTCCCTGTTTGATGTCCGACGTGCCGCGGCCGTAAAAGAACCCATCGACTTCATTGAGTTTGAACGGATCCATGGACCAGTCCTGGCGCAGGGCCTGCACCACGTCAAGGTGAGCGATGAATAGGATGGGCTTTTCCTGGCCGCGCCCATGCAATCGCACCACCAGGTTCTTCTTGTTGGGGAGCGGTCCCAGCACGTGAATGTCGGCCGCGGGAAAACCTCCTGCGCGAAAACGGGCCGCCATGACTTCAGCAGCCGTGGTCACGTTGCCGGCAGGGGTGTCAGTCGTGTTGATTTCAATCAGTTCTTTGAAAATATCGCGGGCAACCTGGTGTTCAGGAGAGAGGTTGGCTTGCTGCTGGGCTTCAGAGGTGCTGGCCGGCAGCACGGCAAGGGCGCACGCGAGCGCGAAAACATGTTTATTCATCGCTGGGGGATTATAAATTCTCCCCAACAATAACAGCTCGGAAAGCGGCCAAAATCCCTATAATTAGAGTATGGCTCGAGGCTGGGAAAGCAAGTCGGTGGAGGCACAGATGGAAAGTGCGAACGCGAGCCCGCAACCAGGAACCAAGGCGCTTACTGACGACGAGAAGAAAGTCCAGCGCGAGCGAGATAACCTGAAGCTCTCCCGCGCGTATGTGGTGCACCAAATCGAATCGTCAACCAATGAGCGGTACACTGAATCGCTCCGTAAGGCACTGGGCGAGATCGACCAAAAGCTGGAGAAAATGGGAACCGCACGCTGAATAATGCGGCGGCCGCGGCCCAGCCGCGATGCCACTTCCAGCTCCGGTTAGGAAAGCGGGAACTCAGACTGTCGCCCTTCGTCCGGTGATCAGCTCAATCACCAGTACCACCAGCGCAATCACCAGAATCAGGTGAATGAGGCTGCCCGCTACATGGAATCCCCAGCCGAGCAACCACAGCAGAAGCAGAATCGCGAAAACCGTCCAAAGCATGCAAGTCTCCCGACTGGAAACGCCAGCCGCTTATTTGGATGCAGCAGCGCAATCCCCGAGTTGACTTCGGCAGTCCGGCAACACTGCTTGTGATCGATGCAGCAGCTCTGCTTTCTGCGGCGAGCCACGCAATTCATGGCTGAGAGCAACAAGGAAGCCCTGTTTACCCTCTAATCAACATAGTTGCCGGATGCAGAGCGCGGTCAGGGGCTCTGGGCCGTGCGCGAAAATTGACCGGCAGCCTCATAAGCATGAAAACTTCAAGACTTTGGATCGGCGCCTCAATGGCGGTGGCGATGGTAGCGGCGTTTGCCCTGGTGGCGAGGACGCTGCATGCGCAGGAAATTCAGCAGAGCACAACCGCCGTTTCCTACGAGGGACAACGAGTCACGTCGGTACAAATAGCCGGGCAGCCGGATGGAAACCTGAAGAAGCTGCGGGAGTTGATCGCCCAGCCGGAAAATGCGCCGTATACGCAGGCGAAAGTTGATCAGACAGTGGGCGCGCTCAAGCAGGCAGGGCAGTTCAAAGACGTGGAAGTACAAGTGACGCCGGCGGCTGAAGGGCTGCGGGTGGTCTTCGTTTTGCAGCCGGCATACTACTTCGGCGTGTTCTCCTTCTCCCGTGCGGAAAAAGTCTTCAGCTACACGCGCCTGCTGCAGGAAGCGAATTACTCCAAGCAGGAGCCTTATAGCCAGGAAACTGTGGAAGAGGCGGAATCGAACCTGCTGGAGTTCTTCCACCGCACCGGCTACTTCATGGCCACCGTGGAACCAAAACTGGATACTGACGTCAAGCACGGCGTGGTGAACGTGGTTTATGACATCAACCTGAAACGGCATGCGAAGTTTGGCAACGTCAACATCACCGGAGTTACAGGCGCGCAAACCGGGCGTATGGCGTCAAGTCTGCGGTCGTTGCGGGCGCGCATCAAAGGCGCGTACCTGAAGTCGGGCAAAAGATATTCATTCAAAAAATTGCAGGCGGCCACTACTTTTCTACAACAGCAGCTGGGAAAGCAGCACTACCTGGCCGGCAAGGTAAAGCTGGTTTCCACAATCTATAACCCGGAAACCAACCGGGCTGATGTCACCTTTGAAGTGAACCCGGGGCCGGTGATCGCCATTCAACTGGAGGGTGCGCACATCTGGCAGCGCACCCAGAAAAAACTTATCCCCATGTACCAGGAAAACGCGGTAGATGCCGACCTGGTGAACGAAGGCGCGCAGGACCTGACCTCCTTCTTTCAGTCAAAGGGATTCTTTGACGCGAAGGTGGACAGCAAGATTCAGAAGCAGGGCTCCGGGGTGACGGTTTTATATCAGATCGACAAAGGCAAGCGCGGCAACGTGGAGTCGATTGAATTTCATGGAAACAAGCAGTTCAGCGACAAAGACCTCCAATCACATGTCGGCGTTGTCAAAGAATCGAAGTTCATCCCGTTTTCGCACGGCAAGTACAGTGAGCTACTGGTGCGCAAGGGCGTCAAGAACATTGAGGGGCTCTACCACGGCGCTGGCTACAGCCAGGTGAAGGTGACGCCGCACGTGGTGAGAAAAGATAAAGACCTGCTGCTTACCTTCCAGGTGGATGAAGGCGTCCGCGACATTGTGGATTCCTTGCGGCTGGAGGGAAACCATTCCCTTTCGCAGGAACAACTCGCGCCTAAAGGGCTGAACCTGGAAGCTGGCAAGCCATACTCCACGCAACTGCTCAACAAAGATCGTGACCAGATCATGGCCACATACCTTGACAAAGGTTACCTGACCATGACCTTCAAGGCCACGGTGCAGCATCCAAAAAATGACCCGCACCATGCCCAGGTGGTTTATGAGATTGATGAAGGGCCGCAGGTGCACACGGCCAGCATTGCTCCCATCGGGGCACGGCATACGCGGCCGGAAATCATCGCCCGCAACGCCAACATCAAGACGGACCAGCCGTTGAGCGAGACGGCGCTCCTGCGCGGTGAAAGCCAGCTTTATACGCTTGGCGTGTTTGACTGGGCCAGCGTGGACACGCGGCGCCCCATCACCGACGATCCCAACGCTGAGGTGCTGGTCAAGCTGCACGAATCAAAGCGCAATACCATCGCTTACGGATTCGGGTTTCAGGTAATCAATCGCGGTGGCAGCATTCCCAGCGGCACCATCGCTCTGCCGGGGCTTCCGCCGGTGGGTCTGCCACAGAAATTTGCCACCAGCCAGCAGACCTTCTGGGGGCCGGAAGGTTCGATCGAATACACGCGGAGGAATTTTCGCGGCCGCGCTGAGACGATCAACCTGGCGGCCTTTGCCGGGCGGCTGGACCAGCGTCTTTCAGCGAGCTGGGCCAATCCAACGATCTGGAATACGGGCTGGAGTTCCACCGTAACTTTTTCCGGCGAACGAGACAGCGAAAACCCGATTTTCACTTCGCGGCTGGGTGGAGCGGGAATCCAGTTCCAACATTACATGGATAAAGACCGGACAAAATCGGTGGTCTTCCGCTATGACTTCCGCCGCACCAATCTTTCCAACGTTGCAATCCCTGATCTGGTGCTGCCGGAGGACCAGAACGTGCGGCTGTCGTCTGTCTCAGCTTCATTCAGCCGCGATTCCCGCGACAATCCCCTGGACGCACACAAAGGGATTTACGAAAGCTTTCAAGTGGACCTGGACCCGAGCTTTCTGGGATCCAATACCAGCTTCAGCCGGTTTCTGGGCCAGACAGCTTATTACCGCTCGCTCAATAAAGAATCGTCACTGGTGTGGGCCAGCAGCCTGCGGTTGGGTATGGAGCACGCTTTTGGTGGCCGTCACATTCCCATCAGCGAGACATTTTTTTCCGGCGGCGGTAGCACGCTGCGCGGATTCAGCTTAAATGGCGCCGGGCCGCAACGGAGCGTGTTGGTGTGTGCCGCTACCAATCCCGGCTGCAATGAGACCATCAGCGTGCCCGTTGGCGGTAAACAGTTGGTGGTCTTCAATTCCGAACTGAGGTTCCCGCTCGGGATTTCCATGCCGCTGTTGGGCGGGCCGCTGGGCGCGGCCGCGTTCTATGACGGAGGCAATGTATATACCAGCGTCGGCTTGGGAAATGTGTTTTCGAATTTCACGCATACAGCTGGTTTCGGCCTTCGTTACAAGACGCCGGTGGGACCGGTACGCATTGACATTGGGCACTTATTGAACGCACCCCCGGGCGTCAAGACAACACAGTTGTTCGTAACTCTGGGACAGGCATTTTGACATGGTGACCGCATGAAGAAGAGATGGAAAAAAATCGTACTGTGGACCCTGGCGGCGATTGTCGTGCTGGTCGTCGGCGTGGGCACCGCTCTGGTGCTTCTGGTGCAGCACAACGCAGGCTTTCGCCAGGATATCCTGGCCAAGGTGAAGGCCAGCCTTGAGGAGTCGACCGGCGCCAAACTTGAAGTGCGTGACTTCCGGCTGAACCTTTCCAACATGTCGCTGGACCTCTACAACATCGTGGTGCGGGGCAGGGAGGCTGATCCCACCAAGCCTCTGCTTCAGGCCGACCACTTGCAGCTAGGACTCACAATTGATTCCGTGCTCAATCGCAAATGGCATGTCAGGGACATCATTCTTGACCATCCCGTCGTGCACATGACCGTCAACTCCAAGGGCGACACCAACCTGCCGCAACCGGCGAAGAAGAGCACCAGTAGCGGCTCCACAAACGTGTTTGACCTGGCGATCCGCGAGCTTCAACTCAACCACGGCGAAATTTACTACAACGACCAGAAGATGCCGCTCGACGCTCAGGTGCACGAATTCGCAATCAATGCCGGCTACGATCCTGTGCAAAGCAAGTACTCCGGCGAGATCGGTTACAAAAACGGAAAGATCGTTTACGGAACATACGCGCCGGTCGAACATACCTTGCAGGCGAAGTTCGGGGTTACGCCGCAGAAATTTACCTTGGAGAAACTCGATCTTGTTGCCGGGAACTCTCACGTTGCTCTGAGCGCTGCCGTGAACAACTACACTTCCCCAGCCATGCAGGCTGAAGGCAAATATGAAGCCGAGCTGGTGGCGGGAGACTTCCAGCGAATCATGAAAGACTCGTCGCTGCCCATCGGTACGGTCAAGCTGGCTGGCGATTTGAGTTATCAGGCAGATCCCAGCCGACCGATGCTGGAGACCGTAACGGCATCCGGTGACGTCAGCAGTTCCGGGCTGGCGGTGAAGACACCCAGCCTGCAAACCGAAATCCGCGAGTTGCACGCTTACTATAAACTTTCCGGCGGCAATGCCGAGGTGAACGATGTGCGCGCCCGGATACTGGGCGGAACCCTGACGGGCAAACTCACCATCCGCGACGTGGCGGGTGCTTCTGTGGCTCGGCTACAGGCGTCCATCAAGAACCTGTCGCTCGATCAGGCGCAGACGGCCACGCATAACACGTCTTTTCGGCAGGCGCACCTGAGTGGAACGCTCAGCGCGGATGCTGACGCACGTTGGGCTAAAACGCTCGATAACCTTGGGGCCCACAGTGA
>DASTPO010000371.1:0-6096 GCA_035762225.1 Candidatus Angelobacter sp. | reverse complement strand
AGCACCGGTGCTTCCCCCTTCTTCTTTGCCGGGAGCTCCACAGGAACGATCTGGCTCTTGAAGCGGCATTCCTTCCACGCCTGCACCGCTTTCTGATGCGAGGCCACGGCGTATTCATCCTGCTGCTGACGCGTAACCCCGTATTTCTGCGCCACGTTCTCCCCAGTCATGCCCATGTGGTAGTTGTTATAGACGTCCCATAGGCCGTCATTCACCACAGAGTCGATAATCTGCGAATTTCCCAGACGGTAGCCTTTGCGTGCCTGCGGCAGCAGGTAGGGAGCGTTGGTCATGGACTCCATCCCGCCGGCGACAACGATCTCCGCGTTTCCCGTCTGGATCGCCTGGGTCGCGAGCGCTACAGCCTTCAACCCCGAGCCGCAGACCTTGTTGATGGTCATGGCGCCTACGGTGTTGGCAAGTCCGCCGCCCAGGGCGGCCTGGCGCGCGGGATTCTGTCCCAGACCAGCCGCCACTACCAGGCCCATGATGCATTCATCCACCTGCGGCGGGTCCACTTTGGCCCTTTTCACCGCTTCGCGAACCGCAATCGCCCCTAGCTGAGGCGCGGACAGCGGCTCCAGCGATCCCTGAAATTTGCCGATCGGCGTGCGCACTCCGCTGATGATGACTACCTCTTCCATAACGTCTCCTTAGGAAATCCGAACCCTTCATTATAAGATGAAGTTCAGCGCCACCGCGCTTCCAAACTATGACTATTGAACCGCAGCCCACGTCCGATGCTCCATCCCTGTCTGAACCGCTTGCCGCTCCAGCCGCGTCGGCAAAGCCAGCACTGATCGCGCCTGTTTGGCATACGCTGCTGGTCATAGTATTGATCTTGGCCAACTCTTTTCTGGGCTCGTCGAAGATCAGCGCGGTTCAAGGTTCCAAGTCACGAATTCTGCTCTATGGCGGCACGTTCATTACAGAACTTGTCCTGATCCTTATCATCTGGTTTGGAATTCGGCTACGCCGGGTGAGCATGCGTGATCTGATCGGTGGTCGCTGGAAGACAGTGGAAGACTTTTTGCTGGATGTGTGCCTGGCTATCGTTTTTTGGTTTCTGTCGTTGGTGCTTCTTTTCGGGATCCGAGTTGCCTTGGGCACTATTGATCTCCACAATCTGCAGAAATCAGTCGACGATACTGTGCGAATTCTTGGGCCAATGGCTCCCCATACCTATCTTGAAGCCGGGTTCTTCGTGCTGTTGAGCGTGTGTGCAGGCCTGTTTGAAGAAATCATTTTCCGCGGATATTTCCAGCGGCAATTTGGGGCCCTTGGCCGGAACGCGATCGTCGGCATCATTGCTTCGGGAATTCTTTTTGGTCTGGCGCACGGATATCAGGGCACGCGATTGATGATTGTGATTGCTTTCTTTGGAATTTTCTTCGGCATATTAGCGCATCTGCGGAAGAGCCTGCGGCCGGGGATGATGGCCCACGCATTCCAGGACTCCATCGCAGGCATAGCGCTTTTCAAACTCGTTACCAGGCAATGATTACCGCGGCATGGATCATTTTGCGGGCAAAACGGCCGCACCACAAAAAAATAATTGGTTACCAAGGTACTGGCGAGAGACTGCTCTTGGAGAATTTGTCTTCGCTCAATCTCTTCGCGCAGAGTTGAAAATCGTTTTCGGGATATGCACGAACCCCGCTAAGATCAAGGCTTTTTCTCATCGCAGCAAAAAGCTATTTTTGAAATCGTAAGTGCGTTCCGCCGCCGAAATGAACTTTGGGCATTCCGGACCGTCCGGCAAATCAAATTTGACATCAATTTTTTTCTTGACTTCGATTTTCAACCACTCTATACATTCATCAATTGCGGTTTTTCACTTAAGACCGCATCCATGAAAAATGGAAAGGGAGAATAGACAACATGGCAACCAAGAAAAAGGCAAAAAAGAAGAGCAAAAAGAAATAACTGCTCTTCACTCGATACCTGAAGGGGACGCGCAAGCGTCCCCTTCGGTTTTGTGCACGGTCTTTAAGCCTTCAATCGGATGCCTTGCTTGCCGATAAGGCCTTGCTCTCAATTCCTTGATTCTCAGCCACAGGCTCGCCGGCGACTGCCGGTTCCGGATCATCGAATTCCAGCGTCAGGTTGCGCGTGGTGGTCTCGATGGGATTCAGTTCAGCAATCTCCTCCGCCACCGGCGCGCCAAGCTCGACGAACTTTCTTGCCGAAACCATGACGCGGCTTTCCAGCGATCCCACCGCTTTGTTGTAAGCCTCCACCGCGCGGTCCAGCCCCTTGCCCACGTTCTCTACATGGGCGCCAAGATTGCGCAGGCGGTCATGCAATTCTTTGCCCAGGGCGCTGATCTCCCGCGCATTGCGCGCCAGCTTTTCCTGGTTCCAACCGTACGCCACCGCCTTCAGCAGGGCGATCAGCGTGGTCGGCGACGCTGGAATTACCTTCTGCGCCACTCCGCGCTCAATCAGCCCCGGCTCCTGCTCCAGGGCGGCGCTGAAAAACGTCTCGCCGGGCAGGAACATGACGACAAACTCTGGAGTCGGATCGAACTGCTCCTGATATGACTTGGCGCTGAGCTGGGCCATGTGAGTGCGGACCTGGGTTGCGTGGTCCAGCAGCTTTTGCCGCCGGATATCCTCATCCGTGGCTTCCACGGCATCCAGGTAGGCCAACAGGGGCGTTTTGGCGTCCACCACCACGTTCTTTCCTCCCGGCAGCCGCACGATCAGGTCGGGGCGGATCCGGCCGTTGCTGGTGGTCACCGTTTCCTGTTCGACGAAATCGCAGTAGGAGAGCATCCCGGCAATTTCCACCACGCGTTTCAGCTGTATCTCACCCCAGCGGCCGCGTACCGTTGGCGTGCGCAACGCCTTGACCAGGTTGCCGGTTTCAGCCTGAAGCTTCTCTTGCGTGGTGATGAGCGAGCGTACCTGTGCCGTGAGGTCTCCGTAAGCCTGGCTGCGCGTATTTTCGATCTGCTGGATCTGCGCATCCACTTTTCTCAGCGACTCGCCGATCGGCGCCACCATGTTCTCAACCGCCTGCTGCCGCAGCTCCAGATCGCCCTTGGCCTCGCTTTGAAATTTCTCCAGCGTCTCATTCGCCAGCTGAAGGAAAGCCCGGTTGTTGCTCTTGAGCGCCTCAGCCGAGAGCGCCTGAAAACTCTGCCGCAGCTCCTCTGTCATGCGGTTGAGCAAGGCAATCTTGTCTTCACTGGCCTTGCGTTCCAGCGCCACCGTCGTTTCCAGCTTCGCCATGGCGGAATTCAACTGGTTGTTCAGCTGCGTGAACCTTCCCGCGTCTGAGCGCGCAGCCATCAGCTCCTGCTGCAATGACGCAACGCGGGAATTCAGGACCGCCGCATTCGGCCGCACCAGCAGCCACGCGATCAGGAAACCCAGGCCTGCGCCGATGGCCACGAGCAGAACGTTTGCTAAAGCCACCATGGGCCCACTCCAATCTTCTGGCTCGCGAAAGTTCCAGTACATGCTTTCATTGGCTTACCCCAGCCGCCCTCTTTTCGATCTCGCGCTCCTGCGGCTGCACCGGCAGGAACACGCGCTGCTCCTTCGCCGGACAGAGCTTGCGATAGTCACACCAGCGGCAATGCTGCCCCGGATCAGGATCAAATTCGCCCCGGGCTATGCCGTCCGCCGCTTTCTGGATCAGCTGCTTCGCGGTATCCAGCTGTTTAGCGGTGCGGAAGGAGGATGCATGGCTGTTGTCCTGCACATTCACCAGCACAAGTTCACGCGGCGCCAGGTTCATCTGCTCCACAGCCATGGCGTAGATGGAGAGTTGCAGGCTCTCATCGGCGAACTTGCGGTCCTTGGGTGTCCCGGTCTTGTAGTCGACCACCCGCACCGCTTCGCCATCCAACCGGTCAATGCGGTCGATTCGTCCCTTGATCTCCCGTCCGCAAAGCTGAAACTTGAAGTTATGTTCGGTTGCGATCACCTCGGTACATCCCCGCGGACTCGCGTGCAGAAGCGCGCAAAGCTGTTCCACACCCCGCTCTTCGTACATTGCCCGCTGCACCGGGTCCTCGACGTAGCCCTTGGCAAATTCGCGCCTGAAAGCCGCCACCGCGTCTTCCACCGTCATCGCCTGGGCGTGTGGCGCCGGGTCATAGTAATTCTTGAGCACCGTGTGAACGGCAAACCCGTACTGCATGGCTGCGGCGGCCTCACCGGGCAGCTTCCAGTCGCGCTCCAACTTGAACTTCAACGGGCAGGTTGAGTAGCTCTGCACCGCGTTCGCGCTTAGCGCCACTTCCTCCTTGGCGAACACCGGCGGCAAAAGCATCCAACTGCCCACGGGAGAGGGTTCCAGCGGCAGCTTGGCGGAGCCTGCTCCATTGTCGTCGCGCGTCGTTAGCACGCTCTTAAGAGCCGGGTGGTTCATCAGGGTGCGCAGGAAGCCCGGGGGCGATGGGTCCTTTTTGCCTTTGCCCGGACGCGATCCAATGCCCAGCCTGTCGCGCGCGCGGGTAATGGCCACGTAGAACAGCCGGCGCTCCTCCTGATCATGCACTTCTTTGCCATCGCCTACCGCAATGGAGCTGCGCAGGTCCATGGGAAACTCAAACAGGATTTCCTTAAAGTAAGTCGGAAAAGACCCGGAGATGACGCGCAGCAGCCATACGTGCGAGAACTCAAGCCCTTTCGCTGAATGCACCGTCATCAACTGCACAGCGTCAGGATGCTGGCGCTCCAGTTGCGCCGTCTGCTCTTCAGAGAACATTGGAACAATTCCGCGGCCCGCCTGGAAAAACTCCAGGTACTGGAGAAACTCCGCCAGCGTGGTTACATGAACGAATGCTTTCGCCTCCCAGCTCCCCGCAAACCTCAGGATGGCCTGGACCACGGAGTCCTTTTCCGGCAGGGCAAACGTCCGCACCAGGAAGGTGAGCGCTTCTTGAGCGCTGAGGTCCTCCTGCGCGATGAAATCCCGCGCTTGCTTCAGCTCCGCCAACAGAGGCGCGGCCGCTTCCAGCGTCTGCAGGATCGCCTTGAAACTCTTTGGGCCGCCCGGGGTGCTTAACTTTTTTCTCAGCTCATCAGGTGGAAGATTGAACTTGGGCAGGGCACACACACGGAAGAGACTGTCGGCATCATTGTCATTGCATACGGCGCTCGCCAGCGCAAGCAGGTCGCGCGCCATGGCGGTTTCCAGAACGTTCAGGCCAGTGACGATGAACGGGATACCCCGCGCGGCCAGCTCCGCCATCACTTCTTCCCGTTGCAAGTGCTGGCGATAGAGTACGGCCATGGAAGATCCGCCCATTCTTGAGTTGGCACGAATCCTCGCGATTTCGTCCGCGATTACCGCGGCTTCGCCCTCCTGCGTGGTGCTGATGGCAATCTCGACCGGCTCATCGAAGACGAAGCGCCCTTCCTGCTGATCACGACGGTCGCGCCCTGATTGCAGCGGCGCGCGCTGAAATTTAACTTTCGCGCCCAATGACTGCACCGGCGGGTTCTCATTGATTGCGGCAAATGCCACCTTCAAGATGTTGCCGCGCGATCTCTGGTTTTCGTCCAGCACCACGCCTTCGGTCTGCGGAAATCTTTTCTGGAACTCTTCAAAAGCAGCACTGGAAGCTCCACGAAAACGATAGATCGCCTGGTCCGGATCGCCTACGGCAAAGATGTTTTGCGTTTCTCCGGCGAGAAGCTCCGCCAGAATGATGTTGCTGGAATTGCAGTCCTGGAATTCATCGATCAGGATGAAGCGCGCTCTGCTGCGCTCCCGCTCCAGCAGGCCCGGGTTGGATTGCAGCAGGCGCACGGCGTTCCGGATCATCATGCCGAACGTTCCCATGTTCTCCTGCTCCAGCAGCCGCATCGAGTTGGTATATACCCGCGCAATTTCCTGCCACCGCCCGATGATTTCCTGGTCGCCCACCTCCTCCACGTCTTTGGAACGGCAATTTCTAGGAAGCCCCGGGCCTGGCCGCAGGCCGTCCACATACTCCTGGAACCTTTCCGGCCCTACCAACTCTTCATGACAGCGATCAAAAAAGTTTTTTAGATCTTCCAGAAACTGGCCGAGGTCAGCCGGCTTGATGAACCGCTTCAACCCCAGTTGATCGATGCGCTGGCGCAGGAAGACATA
>DASTPO010000370.1:0-5283 GCA_035762225.1 Candidatus Angelobacter sp. | reverse complement strand
AACTCCGGCGGCCAGCGCCACGCCCTGAGCATGATTGCCGGCGGAAGAGCAGATCACGCCACGCCTCTTTTGCTCCTCGGTAAGATGGCTGAATTTGTTGAGCGGGCCGCGGACTTTATACGATCCGCCTTTCTGGAATATCTCCGCCTTCAGCCGAACGTCATAGCCGGTGCGCTCGCTTAAGATACGCGAGGTGAGCAGCGGCGTGTGGTACGCGAACGACGAAACGATTTTTCTCGCAGCCTGAAACTCTGCCAGGGATACTTCAGGGGCGGCGGAAACTTGTGGGGGCATGAAGCTGGTCCTTTCCATCCGATTCGAAGGCTTGATCGAGTCTATCAAAGGAAAACGGCAAGGTCATTACAGCCAGGCTATGTCTAAATCACGGTGCCAATTTGAAACTGGAATTGATGCGTATTGTCTTATTGTCGTGCATTCCATGTGACTTGCGGGGTTACCATAAAAAGAGCGAATGTAGAAAGGAGAAATGCATGCCAAAAAACAACAGCAACCGCGTCCTCTGTCGCGCAAATGCTCGTGAGGTCAGCGCGGAGGAATTCGAAAAGATAATGGGCCAAGGCAAACCTCAGATGACACAACTCCCCAGCATGCCTTTTCACCCTGACTTTTAACCATCACAGCGATCCACCGGCAGCATGGTGGACCGCTGCTTTCCAGCCCCAAGCGCGACACATCACGGTTTCGAAAAAACGACGATCCATTTTTCTGGCCGTGCCCAGTTCCAACCGCGCGGATGCTCGTTGTACTTTACCTTGCCCAAACCCCACGCGGCGTCTCCAAACATGAACTCATAGCTCAAAACCTCGTCGCTGCTTTCCGAGATTCGCATCGAACCACAAAAAGGCTCCCACCACTCCTGTGTGCCCAAGCCAAGATCACCGAAAATCAGGAGCCCGTCAAAAACAATGTGCCCTGGCCCAACCACCTGAGCGGGAGCGCTTGCGGATATATCGTCAACCCACCGCTGGGGACTCCAAACTTCATTTTCTTCGAGCAATCTGTCAATCAGCGCGCTCACCGTTATGGCGATTGGTCTGAAAGCGTCTTGCTCACCGTCGCCTTTCAGGGCAGAGACAGAGATATAGCGCCGAATCTCTCTCGCGAGCCGTGCCTCAAGATCGTGAATGGTTAGCGTGTTTGTGTTGGCTCTCCTGAGTGGGCTGGATGAAATCGGTTGAGCCCCAGCGGGGCGATACCCTAAGCTGCCTTGGTCTGCGCCTGATACAAGGGCACAAACTCTTCCTTCACAAATGTTTCAAACGAAGTGGATGTTGTGTTTCGCGATGACCTCTGCTCCAGAGCGCGCATATGTCCTGAGTTCAAAGCCTCCGCCATCTCCAGGATCAGGCTTGTCACGTTCGGCGACATACCCATCTGAATGAAGATGGGCTGCATCTGCTCATTCGGGAGCTGGACATACTTGAGATCAGGTTTTTCGATTGTCTTACCGATGATCGCGGTCGCCTCATCCATGCCGAGGTCCCGCTGGCCCAGCAGCTCGCGCGCCTGTTTACCCGTGAAATCGAGCGCCAGGAGAAATTCGGCCACAGTTTGGCCAGCGTCTTTGGTGGTGATCATGGGCAGCTTAAGATCGCCGCGCAGCGGCCCGGCAGCCTTGCCCATGGCTTGGATCGCCCCTGGCTGGCCCAGCGTGTTCTCCATAAAGTAACCTGCACGCAGGTGCACCACGTTCAATCCCGCGATCTGGTTCACGACCTCTTCAAGCTCATGCAACCCGGCCACCGGTCCGGTGCCGGAGGGTTTGTCCGCACCCACGCTGCTGAGAATGACGGCGTGCTTCACTCCCGCCTGTTCCAGAGCGCCGGCAATCGCGTCGCTCACCCGGCGCTGGTCACGGCGAAAATCCTGGCTAGTCATACTGGGCGGAATCATGGCGTACACGCCCTCGGCGCCGGTGAATGCCTTGGTGAGAGCGGCCTGGTCGGTGAGGTCGGCGACAAAAGCCTCGGCCCCGCGATCAACCAGCGCTTGCAGGCGATCCCTGCTTCTTCCGATCACGCGAACTGATTTCTGCTGGTCCAGCAATTGGCTTGCGACCACATGCCCCGTATTGCCGGTTGCTCCCGTTACAACATACATGGTGGTTCCTCCATACTGCTATCGATGCCGCCAGGAGATAGCGTGATGCAGAAAAGCGCCGCAAATCTGCCGGAGCCTCAGCGGAGCGATGCTACCTTTGCCGGCCGGCCTGGCTTGACGTTGACAAGGTTATCGTCCGGCTTGCGGTCGATAAGAATATTCAAGGGATCGATACCGGCCTGCACTGGCGGCTTGTCGACCACGACCTTGATTTCGGCCGAATCACCGTCAATCTTGTGCTTTTGCAGGTACTGGTAGTGTCCCGCGGCATCCGTCACGCCGATGTCGACCCAGTCGTGCGTGGGGATCTGGTGTTCCTCGCCACGGCCATCGGCGCGAAACTTTCTCAGTTCCACGTCCAGGGTGACTTCATATTTCCCATCGGGAAGCTGGGTATAGGTCGCGGACCTGGCCCGGTTCTCATAGAGCGTGATGTTATCGAACAGATCGTCATAGAGATATTGATATTCCGGCGGCGTCACCTTGCGCAGATGATTTTCCAGATCGAGCGCGTTGGGATAGGGCGGGCCTTTGAACTTGAATTCTTTAACAAACGCCGCCAGCGCCTGGTTGACCTTGTCTTCACCGATGTAGTCCTGCAGTGCGTACATGACCATTGCGCCCTTGGCGTAATGGATGTAGCCCTGGTTGTAGGTGACGCGCAGCAACGGCCGTTCTTCCGCTCGCTCCTGACCGCGTCCAAAAAGGTAGCGATCGAGTTCCCGGCGCATGAATCTCTTGATCGATTCGGGAGGAAGGCGGTGCTTCATGATCATGAGCGCGGTGTACTCCGCCAGGCTTTCCACTGGAACGGTTGCGCCTTCTGTATCGGCGGTAACCACCTGGTGGCCCCACCACTGGTGCGCGACTTCATGCGCGGTAACAAAGTACGGAAGGTCGATTGTCGCCGGGCCTGACGACTTGACGCGGGTAATAAAGCCGATCGCTTCGGAAAAGGGAATGGTGTTGGCCAGAGATTCAGCGAAGTTCTGGTAGCGGGGAAACTCGATAATCCGGAGCTGATGAAATTGAAATGGGCTGAAATTGACGCTGCAATATTCGAGCGTGTCCTTCATGCTCTGGCGCATGCGGTCGAGATCGTAGGTATGCCGCTGGTCATAGTAAATCTCAAGATTCACGTCGTGCCACCGGTCCTTCAACTCCTGGTACCGGGCTGAGTTCACTGAGACCCCCCACAGGATGGGCGCATCCATTTTGTAATGGAAGTAGCGCCGCCCGTCTTTCACCCACTCATTCACCAGATAGCCGGGAGCGATGGCTGTCTGGTCAAGCCGTGTGCTGACGGTAGTTTCCGAATTCGTCCAGCCCACATCGGGCGCGCCGTAAATCTGCTGTCGCGCGGCAGCATCCTCCAACTTCGGAGTGTCTTTAAAAGGCTTCAGCCCGAACTTGCGCCGGATGGCCTGGCCTTCCAGTTCGATTGACGGCTGGTAGCCGACGTGCGGAATGAAACCATCGCTGACAAAGGTGCCGTTGTTTACAAGATCGATCTGTTCGTTGTTGTTCGCGAAGCCGTGAAACGCGTACTTCAGCGCAAATTGCGCCTGAATGCGGCCATGCGGCGGCAGCGGTGAAGGCAGCTGATACACATAAAAGCCGAGCCGCTCGTCCTTGAGCACCTCGGTCTGCCCGCCTGCCAGCTCGAGCTTGTCGATTTCGATGTTCGGCATTGGTATGGGCTGAAGCTCCTGCGGCCACAGGGTCAGCGCAATCCGGTCAATATTCTGGCTGGACTGGTTCTCCAGCCACACCGTTCCCGCGAAATCCATTTTCCGCTGCTCGGGAAAAAGATCCACTTGCAAATTCACATCGGTGATTTTCGGTTGAGCAACGTTCAGGTAATTGCGGTATTTCTTTTCGTACTCGGCCCGCTGCTCTGAGAGCTGGTCTGCGGTGAGGTAACGGTTGAGAACGTGGGTGTTATAGAAAATCCACGAGCCGGCGACCAGGAACAACAGCAACGCGGCGCCGAAGGCCATGCCCGAAGGCCGGGAGAGCCGCTGGAAGGCAAGGGCGCGTCTCTGCCGCCATCCGGTATCCGTGCCGCGCACCCAGAAAATGTTGGACGCAACGGCGAGCATGACGGCAGCACAGCCCCAATAGAGATGGATCCAGAGCAGCGCGGAAACGAACGGTCCATAGCCATTCATGTCCGAATATTGGAAGTTGGGAAGCTGTCCAAAGCGGTAGAGCAGGTCCTGCCAGTTCATCCCGGGCAACAGGAAAATGATGGCGAGGTAATACAACACGACAACGAAGTGGCCCGCGTACTTGTTGTTGACGACGGTATGGACAGCCAGCGTGAAAACGCACAACACCCAGAGAATCAGCAGGCGATTGACAAAGAGTTCCCGGAAGTAAAGCCAGAACTCGAAACGATGGTAGCCCAGGCTGATCTGGGTGGTGACTCCGGCCGCCATGACGATCATTTCCAGCACGACGGCGACCAGCATCAGCGCCCCCAGCTTGGAGGCAAAGAAGACCCAGCGGTGCGCAGGCATAACATCGACGATCTGTGCGACCCCGGCATCGCGCTCGCGCCACACTAGTTCGCCGGCGTAGAACGTGATGATGGCCAGAGCGAACAGGGCGAAACCGGCCCCGGCGAGCTCGATCATGCGGTATGTGACTGGATAAACCGGCGTAGCGTTCCCGCTAACCAGGCTGAAACTGAAAACCAGGGCAAGCGCAAACCCGGCGATGACGATGACGACAAAGAAAACGTTGGTGACAATCTCCCGGAATTGCAGCCACGCCAGCGAGACGAACTGGGTCAGGGACAAGCGCAAAGAGAATGCCGGATGCAGGACCGGCACGACAATCTCCTGGACAGGAGCGGGCTCATCGTTATCCGCCAGAATTTGCCGCCGCTTCTTTCGTCCTGCCTGGTTCACATGTCCCATCTTGAATCGCGCATAGGTGAACACAAGCAGGACAAGCCCGACTCCCAGCCAGATCAGCCGGTTGATGAGGATCAGTCCCGTAAACGGGATAAGCTGGGTATTGCGCTGGAAAGACGTCCAGTAGCGAACCACATAATCGACTGGGTTGCCGCCAAAAGGATCTACCAGCGAAGCAATGACGGAGTTGGTAACGTCACCGGCAAGTATGCCGGCCACCGTGTAGCCAACCAGAAAAAGC
>DASTPO010000369.1:0-2917 GCA_035762225.1 Candidatus Angelobacter sp. | reverse complement strand
GTCTTCCAGACCGCGCCGCCCCAGCCGGCATCGAATGCCCGCATGACCTGGTACGCGGTGTTGGTGGGCGGGCCTGACGCCAGCCAGAACGGATTGGGAGATCGCACTCCGCAAAAATCAATGCTTAGGTCCGGCATAGGCCTTCCTTCCCTTCTGCACCGCAAGCGCCTTATGAATTCCCGCCGCGGCTTTCTTGCCGTGGGCGACGGCATCCACAACTTCGCCGCCTCCGTTCACGCAATCTCCGCCCGCGAAATAGCGGGGATTACCGGTTTGCATGGTCGCCGCGTCCACCCGCACGCAACCGTTTTTAAGTTCGAGATTGGCGATCTGCTTCAGAAAATCCACTTTCTTCTTCTGCCCCAGCGCCTTTACCACCATGCCCACATCAAGACGAAATTCGGTTCCGGGGATGGGAGCGTAACTGCTGCGCCCACTTGCGTCTTTGGGGCCACGCCCGGTCTTCACACACTCCAGTGCGGTTACCCGGCCCTGGCCATCATCCAGGATGCGCACGGGCAACGATTGCCAGCAGAAGGTGACATTATCTTTTTTAGCCAGTTCGTATTCGTAGTCGAAGGCAGACATCTCTTCCGGGCCGCGGCGGTAAACCATATAGACCTCTTCGGCGCCCAGGCGGCGGGCGGCAGTAACCACGTCGATCGCAGTATTGCCGCCGCCGATCACGGCGATCCGCCTTGAGATGTCCACGTCACTTAGGCTCCTGCTCTTGGTTTCTTCAATGAAGGACAAAGCGTCACGACAGCCTTGAAGTTCTTCTCCAGGTATTTGCAGGTCGTCGGTGGCGCCCAGGCCTATGCCAAGGAAGATCGCATCAAATTCGCGTTCGAGCTGCGACAGCGGAATATCCCGCCCGATCATGGTTTCATTTTGGATTTCCACGCCCAGCTTCCGGATCATGGCCACTTCTTTTTCAACATCGGTGGCGCGCATTTTGTAAGCGGCGATGCCGTACGTATCCAGGCCGCCGGGCAGCGGATTCGCGTCAAAGATCACGGTCTGATAACCAAGCTTGCGCAGTTCGGCCGCACAAGAGAGACTGGCCGGGCCCGCTCCGATCAATGCCACACGATAGCCATTGTTTTCCGCGGGCTGGAAGAGTTCCACGCCGCCGGCAATCACCGGATCCACGGCGTAACGCTGCAATTTGCCGATCTCAACCGGCTTCTTTCCTTCCATGTTCAGCACGCACGCTCCCTCGCACAGGACAGAGGTCGGACAGACACGAGCGCAGCTGTGACCGAGGATATTGGCCGAGAGGATGGTCCGGGCCGACCCGCGCATGTTGCCGGAAAGAACCTGGCGGATGAATTGCGGCACATCAATCTCAGTAGGACAGGCCTTCATGCAGGGTGCATCATGGCAGAACAAGCAGCGCGAACCTTCTTCCAGAGCCAGCGCCGGCGTGAGCGGCGGGTTGATATCAGCGAAATTCGTTTCGAGCTCTTCTGCCGCTAGCTTTGGAGCGGGATCTTTCAACATGAGAATATCCGGAACCGGACGATACAGTATTCACCCACAGGTCTTTTACCGCCGCAGAGGATTCTGCGGATGGAAAGTTTGCGAGTGTAGCATAAAATGTGAGCCTTAATATGAATGGCGTCAAGCAAGACGGCATTCCCAGAGCAAAGGGCCAGTCAAGCAGGCTGCAGGGTATGCGCACCAACGTTGAGCATGGGCGAATCCGACGCACTCGCCGAAGCTCCTGAACTTTAGCGGCAGATTTCAATTTTTGAGAGCAGGCAGGGCTTAGCGGATGTCTTTTGAAACTCTGATCGTAAACGGCACAGTCGTGACGGCGACCGACTCGTACACGGCCGACGTGGCCATCAATGGCGGCAAGATCGTTGCTGTTGGGGAAAGCCTGCCGCGGGAAAATACCACGCGCATTCTCGACGCCAAGAACAAGTACGTCATGCCCGGCGGGATTGACGTGCATACGCACCTGGACATGCCGTTTGGTGGCACGACCAGCGCTGACGATTTTGAAACCGGCACGCGCGCGGCGGCGTTCGGTGGGACTACGACGCTGATCGATTTTGCCATCCAGTACAAAGGCCAGACCCTGCGCGCCGCGTTCGACGCCTGGATGCAGAAAGCGGCTTCCAAAGCGACCACGGACTATGCCTTCCATTGCATCATCACCGACCTGCCCAATGCCCGTCTCGATGAGATGTCCGACCTGGTGCGCGAGGGCGTACCCAGTTTCAAGCTGTTTATGGCTTATCCCGGCGTTTTCATGCTGGACGATGCAACGATTTTCAAGGCCATGCGCACTGCATCGAAGATCGGCGGCATGATTTGCATGCACGCGGAGAACGGCGGCGCGATTGACGTGATTGTGCAGCAGGCCCTGGCGGAGGGTAAAACCGCGCCTAAATATCACGCGCTCACGCGTCCCACCACGGCGGAAGCGGAAGCAACCGCGCGGGCCATTGCCCTGGCCGAGATGGCGGGATCACCGGTGTACATCGTGCATCTGAGCTGCAATGACGCGCTGGAAAAGGTGCGTGAGGCCCGCGACCGCGGGCTCCCGGTCTATGCAGAGACGTGCCCGCAATATCTTTACCTGTCGCTGGATGACATGGAGAAGCCGGGGTTTGAATCCGCCAAATATGTCTTCACACCGCCGCTAAGGGAGAAATGGCACCAGGAAAAGCTCTGGACAGGCCTGAAACAGGACCATCTGCAGGTTGTCTCAACTGACCATTGCCCCTTTTGTTTTAAGGAACAAAAAGAGATGGGCAAAGATGATTTCACCAAGATCCCCAATGGCGGGCCGGGAATCGAGCACCGCATGAGCCTGATCTATTCCGGCGGTGTCGGTAAAGGGCGTTTCAGCGTAAACCGCTTTGTGGAACTGGTTTCCACCACTCCGGCAAAGCTCTTTGGCCTG
>DASTPO010000368.1:0-8680 GCA_035762225.1 Candidatus Angelobacter sp. | reverse complement strand
GTCTATCCCGGCTTTCCTGGTCCTGGCATTCGCTGTAAGCGCTGCTCACGCTCAGATGATCACGGTCGGCAATGACGTTCAGGTCAGCGCCGCGCGCCCGGGCCTGCAGCATTTTGAAACCCAGCTTTCCTCCGACCCCAGGGACGCAAATCTATTGCTGGGCTGTTCCATGGCGTTTACTCCCGGATCTGACCATGCCGAAACCGTGGTCTACGTCTCGCGCGACGGCGGCAAAACATGGAACGTGAGCCTGGAGGATGATCGGGGCAAGTTTTCCGGCGATCCCACCTGCGTCTTTGGCCCTGATGGCACGGCCTATTTTGCCGCGGCGGGATACGGCCCTGACCTCAAAAATTCCATGCGCCTTTACCGGTCGAAGGACTCCGGCAAGACGTGGCTGCTGCCGCAGACCATCCAGACCACCGACCGTGAGTACATCACGGTGAACAATCTTGGCGACAAAGGCGGCGGAGAAGTTTACGTTCACGGCGTCGAACTGGAGCAGCCATTGGACGCTGTGAGTACGTGGTCTGCTATCAGCAGCCTTTCGGTTTTGCGCTCGCGCGATGGAGGCAACACCTTTGAGCGTGCAATTCACGCCGCATCTCTCGGCGAGCATCTCATATTTGCCATGGGAAACGCCGTGGTGCTCTCAGATGGCACGCTCGGCGTCCTCTATGGCGAGGTGAAAGACCGCAACAACTTCCACTATCGCGGACAGCGGCTCACCGAACCAAATGCATGGCTCAAGATTGCCCGATTGCCGCAGGGCGCCGAGCGTCTTTCCAAAAGCGCCATGGTGAGCGACTTCTATCTGGCTGAGGAGACGCCGCGCTGGCGTCATCACATGCCTGCGCTGGCTGTGGACCAGACTGCCGGCCCTTTCCGCGACCGGCTCTACGCCGCGTGGCCCGACATTCGTTCCGGACGCAGCCAGGTACTTTTTTGTCATTCAGAGGATAAAGGCATGACGTGGTCCCAGCCCGTGGCGGTGGATGACGACCAATCCCGTCCCGGCGCCAACGCCGGCCCGGACGATTTTATGCCGGAGATTGCCGTCAATAACAAAGGCGTAGTCGGCATCTCCTGGTATGACCGCCGCGACAACCCGGATAACCTCGGCTGGTGGGAGCGCTTCTCGGCGTCGGTGGATGGCGGTGAAACATTCCTGCCCAGTGTTCGCGTCGCCAAAGCGCCTTTCGCGCTTGATCACGATCAGGACCTCATGACGGTTCCTGTCCTGAGCGGCGGTGGCTTGCCGCCAGAATGGGGCGGCGGAGGCAATCTGGAAACCCTTTTGTGGATTGGCCGCTTCGATTACACCGGCGGTGATACCGCCGGCCTGGCTGCGGACGCTTCGGGAGTTTTTCATCCTTTCTGGATCGACAACCGCACTGGCGTGCCCCAAGTCTGGACCAACAACGTGACCGTTGCTTCGGTAGCGCGGATCAACGGCGACGCGGAACTGGCAACGCTCGCGGACGTGTCTGAGAAGGTCACCATGGAGTACAGCAATGTCCACTACGATCGCAAGACCGCGATTGCGAGTATGGACGTACGCCTGCGCAACGCTTCTGCTGACGTGCTGAGCAGGATCGAACTCAGGGTGCTTGCCGTGACCTCGGACGCCGGTATCCCGGAAATCCTCAATGCTGACAATCATGCGAGCGCCGGCGGCGCGCTCTTTGACTTCACTCCACTCATCGCGAACAAAATCCTGAAGCCCGGCGATCTGACCGCGCCGAAGCACATCACGATCCACTTGCGGGGATTTAATGCCCTTCGAGTGTCAGGCGAGCCGCCGCTTGATAGCCTGCTCACCTTAAAGACCAAAGCACTGGGAAAGATCGAAAGCCCAAGGTAGTCGAGGGCGAAATTTCTTTCAAACACGTTTCTGTTCACGCTGCCCAGGTCGGCAGAAAATTCTCCTTGCTAAAATACCCGCACATGATTGTTATGAAAATGACATGTCTTGTGGGCATGAGCTGTCCGGACGGAGCGGAAGTCCGCAGGCGAATTTCCGGGCTGAAGCAACCGTTCGAAGGACCTTGCGCATGATCGTGATGAAATTTGGCGGGACTTCGGTGCAGGATGCGCAGGCCATTGATCGCGCGGCGGCCATTGTGCGTGATCGGCTGCCGGAGAACCCCGTGGTGGTGGTCAGCGCACTGGCTAAGATCACCGATCTCCTGCTGGCCATGGCTGCGGCGGCGGCGGCGGGCCAGCGTGAAAAGGCCCTGGAGCTTGCCCGCGCGGCGCGCGAACGCCACTACAACACCGCGTCTGACCTGCTGGGCACGCACGCTTTTGAGCAGATCGCTCCGGAGCTGGAAGCCGACTTCAACGGGCTTGACGATCTATTGCGCGGAGTGGTCGCCGTGGGCGAGCTGACGCCGCGGACCACCGACAATATTGCCGGTTTTGGCGAACGCGTTTCTTCCAAGATCGCGGCAGCCGCGTTCTCGCAGCGCGATATCCTGGCCGCGCACGTGGATTCACGCCAGTGCATTGTCACCGATGCGAACTTCGGCAAGGCTGTCCCGCAATTTGAAGAGACTGACGCTCGGCTGGCGGAGATGGTGAAGCCGCTGCTGGAGCGCAAGCGCGTACCGGTGATGGGTGGATTTATCGCCTCCACGCGTGAAGGCATCTCCACTACGCTGGGCCGCGGCGGATCGGATTTCAGCGCCGCCATTGTCGGCGCCGGCCTGAACGCCTCCCGCATCGAGATTTGGACTGACGTGGACGGCATGATGACCACCGACCCCGGCCTGTGCCCTGACGCGCGCCGCATCAAGGCCATCAGCTTTGAAGAAGCGGCCGAATTGGCCTATTTCGGCGCCAAGGTTCTTCATCCGGCCACGTTGTTGCCGGCCATCCAGAAGAGCATTCCGGTGCTGATCCTGAATTCGCGCAATCCCAGCAATGAAGGCACGCGCATTACGGCCACCGCGCCCAAGAGCAAAAACACGTTCAAAGCGATAGCGGCCAAGAAGCGCATTACCGTGGTGGACGTGGTGGCCACGCGCATGCTGATGGCGCACGGCTTTCTCAAAAGCATCTTTGAAGTTTTCGCCAACCACCGCTGCCCGGTGGACATGGTTTCCACCTCTGAGGTAAGCGTCTCTGTCACAGTGGATTCGAATGAGTCGGTTGCCGCCATCGCCGCCGATCTCGCCCGGCTCGCCGACGTGAAGTACCAGGGCAGGAAGGCCATTGTGTGCCTGGTGGGTGAGAACATCAAGAGCACGCCCGGGATCGCCGCCAAAGTTTTTAGCGCCATTCCTGACGCGAATATCCACATGATTTCCCAGGGCGCGTCAGAGATTAATATCAGTTTTGTGATTGATGAGGATGCCGTGCCTGATGTAGTCTCGCGCCTGCACCGCACGTTCTTCTCCCAGCTTGATCCCGAGGTGTTTGCGTGAAAAAGGTGTCTGCGTGAAAATTCTGGTGCTTGGCCGCGGCAAGACCGGAGCGCTGGCGGCGGAGATCGCCACCCAGCGGGGCCATACCGTTCACTCGCTGGCCAGCGCGGAAAATCAGGATGGCCGCGCGCTTACCCCGGCCACGCTCAGCGGCACCGATGCCGTGATCGATTTCACCATTCCGCACGCCGTGATCCCAAACATCATTCGCTGCGTGGAATCGGGCGTGCCCATCGTGGTTGGCACCACCGGCTGGTACCAGCACCTGGAAAAAGTCCAGGAGTTGGTGCGGGAGCGCAAAGGCGCGTTGCTCTATGGATCGAACTTTTCCATCGGCATGAATTTTTTCTTCAAGGCCGTGCAGGCCGTGGCGCCGGTGCTTCGGCACCAGTATCGCGGCAGCATCGTCGAGCGGCATCACGTCCACAAGAAAGACAAGCCGTCCGGATCGGCCATTACCATCCAGAAGCTGCTTGAGTCCGGCTCAGGAGAAAAGGTTGAGATTGCCTCCGTGCGCGAAGGCGAAACCGTGGGCATGCACCTGGTAATGATGGACTCAGCCAATGACACCATTCTTTTTACTCACGACGCCAAGTCCCGCGTCGGCTTTGCCGAAGGCGCCGTGCGCGCGGCTGAATGGATCAGAGGCAAGACCGGCTTCTACGAGTTCCCGGAAATCGTGGAGCAGCTTTAGCAATATCTGGTAATTGTCCACTGATAATAGACCAAATGAAACCGGGCCTTCTGCCCCCAACCCTGTGGTCCCGGATTTTGTTATCCTAGAGCTCCCATGAATCTACAAGGCTGCGGCACCGCGCTGATTACCCCGTTCAAGCAAGACCAGAGCATTGACGAAAAAGCATTGCGCTCGCTGGTTGAGTGGCAGATTGAATCTGGCATTCATTTCCTTGTCCCGTGCGGGAGCACCGGTGAAGCAGCTACGTTGAGCCATGAAGAATGGCTGCGCGTGATCGACATAACGATCGATGTCGCAGGAGGCCGCGTGCCCATCGTTGCCGGCGCCACCTCCAACTGCACCGCCGATGCCGTGGAGAAAGCGCGCGAGTTGAACCGGCGCAGGGGCGTCAACGCCATCCTGACGGCGTCGCCTTATTACAACAAGCCCACGCAGGAAGGCCAGTACCAGCACTTCAAAGCCATTGCTGAAGCCGTGGACAAGCCGCTGATGCTTTACAACGTGCCCGGACGCACCGCCAGCAACATTGAGCCGGCAACGCTGGGGCGTCTGGCCAAAATTCCAAACATCATCGCGGTGAAAGAGGCCAGCGGCAATATTTCCCAGATAGCTGAGGTCTTCAACCACGTCCCGGAAACCTTTTTGGTTTTCTCCGGTGACGACTCCATTACCCTCCCCGTGATTGCATTGGGCGGAGTTGGCATTGTTTCGGTCTGCTCCAATGAGATCCCCAAAGAGATGTCGGAAATGACGGCCGCTGCGCTGAAAAATGACTGGACCAAGGCCCGCCGCTTGCAACGCCAGTACCTGCGCCTGATGCAGGCCAACTTCATTGAATCGAACCCGATGCCTGCCAAGGCCGTTCTGGCGATGATGGGCCGCATTGAAGAAGTTCTGCGCCTGCCCATGCTACCCGTCAAAACGGAAACGCGCTCCAAGCTGGAAAAGATCGCTGCTGAAGCGGGATTGCTGCACGCACACGCGTCGGTTTCCGATCTTTAGTTTTCGGGCCAGCAAGAATTGCGGCCAGCAAAAGCCCTTTTCCGCCCTCGCCGGACGGTTGCCTGCGCCACCTCAATAATCCAAAGTAAAGAAATGAAAAGTTAGCGTGCGTTTTCGAGCGGCTCTCGCCTGCTCTCGAAACTTAGGTATGCTTCAGGGGTTGAAGCTGTCAGGCGTCGCCCTGCCGGGCCGCGCGGTAGTGTTGCAACTATCTTGTTGCCACGGATTTCGCGGTAGCGAAAGCGCGGTAGCGAAAGAAGGTTACAAAATGAGAACGCAGAGCCGAAAGATGTTTCTCACCGTCATGGTGTTCGTAGCGTTCATGAGCGTGTCGCTCCTGGGCCAGTCTGACGATTACGCGCAGGGCGGCGGCGATCCTCCCGGCCGTGTGGCGCGCCTGGGTTTCATCAGCGGTGGCGTTTCCTTTCAGGCTTCTGGAGAAGACCAGTGGAACCAGGCGCTTTCCAACTATCCGCTGACCACCGGCGACCGCATCTATACGGACCGCGACGGCCGCGCCGAAGTAGAGACCGGCAACATCGCCGTGCGTCTATCCTCAGATACGGATGTATCCACCACGAACCTTAGCGACCAGCTGGTACAGCTGGGCCTGGCACAAGGCACGCTGCGCGTGCGCGCGTACGACATTCTTTCCGGGAACTCGGTGGAGATCGATACTCCGAATGCCGCGCTTACTCTGCTGCGTCCCGGCAGCTATCGCGTGGAGACTTATCCTGACGACAACACCACGCTTGTCACCGTCAACAGCGGTGACCTGGAAATCAGCGGCAACGGTCTTTCCCAGGTGGTGCACAGCGGACAGTCAGTGAAGCTGAGCGGCTCGGATGAAGTTCAGTTGGACTGGTTGTCGGCGCCGGGCAGTGACGACTTTGACCGCTGGTGCGGCGACCGTGACCGGCGCTATCTTTCCTCCGACTCGCGCCAGTATGTCGGTTCTTACGTTCCGGGCTATTCCGACCTTGACGATTATGGCCGCTGGGAGCCGGCGGATGAGTACGGCGAAGTGTGGTATCCGTCTTCCGTGCCAGTAGGCTGGGCGCCGTATCGCTACGGGCGCTGGGCCTGGGTAGAGCCGTGGGGCTGGACCTGGGTTGAAGAAGAGCCGTGGGGATTTGCTCCGTTCCACTATGGACGCTGGGCATTGATTGGCACGCGCTGGGGATGGGTCCCCGGGCCGGTCGTGGTTGGGATCAGGCCGATCTACGCGCCTGCTCTGGTGGCGTTTGTCGGCGGTCCTGATGCCAATGTTCAGGTGTGGTTCCCTCTGGGGCCGCGCGATCCGTTCTTCCCGTGGTATCACCACAGTGACGGCTACCTGCGCCAGGTCAACGTGACCAACGTGCGGGTGGTCAATATCGTGAACGTCATCAATGTGCGCAATGTGAACAACATTCACTACGCATATCAGCGGGTGGCGCCAACGGCGGTTTCCACCGCGGCGTTTCGCGGATCGCGGCCGGTCTCGCGCGAGATCGTGCGCGTTGACGTGAACCAGATTGCTCGCGAGCGCGTGATTCCGCATCCTGACATTCAGCCTGACGTGCAGGCCGTACATGCCGGCTTGCCGCAGACGCATCCCCGGGTGGAGCAGACCCGTCCGCGGATCGAAAGCCGGACTCCGGTGGTAAACGGAAATCGCAATCTCCCGCCGCAAAATAATGACCGCGGTGGCGTCCAGGATCGTGGAAGGACCAACGATGTGGCCCACAATCCGCCTGCCAATGGGCAGAACCCGCCCGCGGCCGACAACCGGAGAACCTTCCCCGGACGCGATAACCCGTCTCCGGCCAACAACCGTGACGAGAACGACAACCGAAACGCCGCCGGTGGCCCGCCACCGAACAACAACAATGTCGGGGCAGTAGGAAACAACCGCGATGAGAATCGCGGCCGGAATGCGACTGGCGGACCGCCGCCCAACAACAATTCGGTGCAAGGAAGTAACGGCAATGAGAACCGAGGCCGGAATGTCTCCGGCGGACCTCCGCAGGAGCGCAGGCCGCTGGTGACCAAGGCGCCGCCGCCGCCGCAGAACCCTCCGTTTGCGCAGCGTCAGCCAACGCTCCAGGAACATCCGGGGCGTCCGCTGGAGCCGCAGCAGGTGGATAACATACGTCGCGGGCAGCCCGCGGGGCAGATGCACGACCGCGAATTTCCGCCGCATCGTGACGCCTCGCCGCCTCCGTCGCGGGGACCGGCTCCGCCGCCGAAACAGGACAATCGCGGGAAAGACCGTCAACACAATTAAACCTGAGTTGATCTGGCTTGTGTGATCCCGGCGTGGTTGCCACCAGAAAAAAGGAGCGGCCACGCCGGTTAGCGCAACCGCTCCACACCTCCGAACACGACGCCCTGACGGAAGGAGTTCAGGTTTCTGCCAGGCGCCGTGTTCGAAGTACCCACCTAGGAGAACATCCCTCCCTGATAGATCGTCTCAGAGGCAATTCCTTGCAGAAGAAATTTTCCGGCACAGTCGCCACTCGCTTTGAAAATGACAGGGCAGAGAGTAGGATTGCCCTCTCACTAGAGAGAGAACCATGCTCGATACAGCCAGGATCGTCGCTTTTGTCCCCATCAAAGATTCATCCCGCTCGCGCGCTTTCTATGAAGGACAGCTGGGACTGCGCTTTGTGAGCGATGACCAGTTTGCGCTGGTGATGGATTCAAACGGGATTATGGTCCGCCTGGCAAAAGCGCCCAACTTCACTCCCGCGGGCTTCACCGTGATGGGATGGGAGGTTTACGCGATTGAGCCGGCGGTGACGGAGCTCAAGAAAAAAGGCGTCCGTTTTGAAATCTTTTCCGGGCTGCCTCAGGACGCCAATGGCATCTGGACCACGCCCAACGGGGACAAAGTGGCGTGGTTCAAGGATCCGGACGGCAACATCCTCTCCGTATCGCAGCACGTCTAGTCGCCGGTGGCGGCGAACTCAGATGTGCGCCCAGTGACGCGGTGATAGAGGCGGGAATATGAGTCGGACATGGGGGCGCTGCCGAAATTCTTTCGCGCATAGGCAGCGCAAGCGGCATTGCTGATGCTCCTGGTCTGCCCGCATGCTTCCACCGCGTCTGCCAAGCCATCCACGACAAATCCTGTGACGTGGTCTTTCACCACCTCCGGCAGCGCGCCTCGGCGGAAGGCGATCACCGGTGTTCCGCAGGCAGCGGCCTCCATCGCCACCAGGGAGCTTGTTTCCTCCGCCTGGCTGGTGATGAGCAGGGCTTGCGCGCGGCGCAGCAAGTTGCACTTGAGTTCAAACGCCGGCGCTGAAACAAAGTTTGCCTCCGGCATCTGCCGAAGCCGCGGAGCAATTTCTCGTTCGAAATACCGCTGGTGATAGGAAAATGGATAGACCTGTCCCGCGATGGTAATGGGCAATCCTGCGCGCGCGGCGACATCCAGAGCCAGATGCGGGGCTTTCTCTTCACAGATACGCCCCAGCCAGAGTAGTCCGTTTCTCTCGCCTGTGGGGGCCGCGTTCCTTGACTGAAAGCTGTCTATGTCAATTCCGTTCGGAGAGACTCCAAGCAA